>CAYOLE010000044.1:0-17447 GCA_964404705.1 uncultured Rhodohalobacter sp.
ACTAGTCATCAGGAATGGCATTCCGAATGATAATAATTATAACATAGTCATAATTTCGTAACTCTTAGTTCACACTATTCCTTTTTCATTCATATGTGAGGTGGTAAAATTTAACTAAATCGATAACAGGGATATGGATTTCCTTATTTCCGGGGCCACAAACTACTTATTTCCTTATCAGACATTAATAAAAAATGAAAATTAACGGGAAAATCTTGAGACCAGGTACAATCGTAAAAATAAACTGCAATAACCATCCGGCTGAGTTGGGGAAAATCACTGAGGAAGATGGCTTCAGAGACTGGCGGGTACAACTATGCGATCCGGGTTATACCAGATATTCTTTTTACGAGCATGAGATAAAGGCGGCCGGATGGCTGGGCCGGATGAGATACCGGATGAAAGCATGGCCGCTAAACTAATCCAGTGGCGTGGGTATAAAAATGCAATCCATTTGCACATCAAAATTCCCCTTTAACATCACTACAAGGAGTCAGTTACCTTCAGGGTATTACTTCACCATGTAAGTCATTGTTTTTTTGATTATAAAATGACTTACCAAAGCGCGGGCCTTATTTATCTTACAACATTATTCTATGTCTAAGTAGTAGCATGGTAGTCTCCTGAAAATAGGCTCAGAAATTACAGACACAAAAAAAAGCTGTCGTCCATCAGGACGGCAGCTTTTAACCTCAACCAAAACAATTTATCTTATAACTCAAAAGCGATAAAGATATTGCTTCCCTGCCTGTAAATTCTTAGCAATAGTGCATCATTTTCTGATTGTACAATTTCACTCATCAGTCTGTAAAACTGATTTTCATTTTCAACAGGCTGGTTGCCTATTTGAGTAATTACATCGCCTTCGCGTAAACCCTGACGATAAGCTCTGCTTCGCTGATTAATATTAGTAACAACCACACCGTCAACCTCTGGTTGCAGCCTCAGTTGCTGGCGAAGATTATCTGTCAAATCATCGACTTCAAAACCAATTTCATCAATCAGGTCTTCTCTTTCCTCTGTCTCAAGACCTGCAATTTCATCGGCATCCAGTTCGCCAAGTTCAACCGTAAAGTTCATATTCTCTCCATCCCGGAAAACCTCCAGTTCAACTTCAGTGCCGGGTTGGGAATTGGCTATTGCTACACGGAAATCAAAGAAATCTCTGATGGGCTCGCCATCAAGGCTTACCAGAACATCGCCAGATCGTATGCCTGCCTCATCAGCAGGGCCTCCTGAAGTGACATCTCCTACGACAAATCCGCGCGGCGAACTCATGCCAAGAGCGCGTGCCATTGTGCGGTCTACTTCACCTCCCATCGATATGCCAAGAAAGCCTCTTGCCACACGTCCATCCTCGATCAGTGCTTCCATCACATTTTTTACCATGTTAACAGGAATAGCAAATCCAATACCCTGGCTTCCACCGCTTCTGCTGGCAATAGCTGTGTTAATACCGATCAACTCTCCATCGAGATTCACGAGCGCACCACCAGAATTTCCGGGATTGATAGCCGCGTCTGTCTGGATATAGTTTTCATATAGGTTTAATCCAAGGTATGAACGGCCGCTCGCGCTTACAATTCCCTGAGAGACGGTGTGGGCAAACCTTTCCTGAATCGGACTACCGACGGCAAGAACCATTTCACCCACCCGGATGTCATCACTATTCCCAAGCGGAATTGCCGGCAGATCACTCACATCAACTTTAAGTACCGCTACATCACTGCTCGGATCAGTACCCACAATTTCAGCACTGTGTTCATCACCATTAAACAGGCGAATATTAATTTCGTCAGCATTTTCAATCACATGATTGTTTGTTACAATATAACCCTCGTCAGAGTCCACTATTACTCCTGATCCAAGTCCACTCACCTGTCGTTCTCTTTCCTGCCCATCTTGCCTGGGATCTTCAAAGAAAAACGAAAATGGTGATCTAACCTGTTCACGTACTGTTCGCTGAGTAGTAATTGTAACTACTGTAGGATTTGTTCTTTCGGCCAGATTCACGATTGCGTTGTTAAAATCGGCCAGATTTCGAATCGGCACATCTTCAGCCCGCTCAGCGGGAGAAGTATTGAAATTTGGCGTTTGAAAAAACGAAGCATCGATAGATTCATTATCTACAGCGTAATGCATTCCTAACAAAAGGATGAGAATGGAAAAAGCGGCGATAACACTTTTCGTTATACGATCCATATCTAAGTTAATACGTTTATATAAGTTAATGTTGAGATGAAATTATTAATCATAGAAGCTGTCAGCTTATAATGAACATGCCGCGTTTTTTATTGAATAGCTAAAGCGCCTACTTTGTACAGATGTTGATCAACCTTAAACAACTGACTATTTATCATAAAAACATGCACGTAAATAGCTGAAGACCTCTTAATTAGTTATAATTAATCGGAATTCAACTGTTCCGCAATAACAAATAGGCCGAAGCCATAGTTCAATATGACTCCGGCAACTAACTAACCTGCTCTCATAAGAGAACGTCGAGAGCATTATTTAATCGCTATCTGCTTTTTAAGTTTTTCTTCGCGTTTACCCATGTTAATCTGAAGAACACCGTTTGAATATGTGGCTTCAATACTTTCTTCATCAACATGATCCGGAAGTTGGAAGGACCGGTTAAACGATCCAAAGTTTGTTTCTACACGATGAAATCTGCGGCCATCTTCTTCAGTTTTTTGCTTCCTTTCACCACTGATTGTCAGTGTGTTATTTTCAATATTTATATTAATATCTTCTTTTTTCATTCCCGGAATTTCCACTTCAATACTAAATTGTTCATCAGTTTCAGAAATGTTTATACTGGGAGTAAACGTTGAAGATCTGTTTGCAATTGCCTCATTAAAAAACTCGTCCATAATATCAGAAAAATGTTTTCCGGCTATATTTCTGCTGGGTCGGTTATATTTTATAAGTGTCATAATGGTCCTCCACTAATTGTTAATTGTTTTCACTTATAATAAAAGCAATCAATATGCCAACCCGGAAAACGTGGCATCATCTGACAAATTTTGCAACTGTTCCATGCAGTACTTACAGATTTATTAACGAACGAATCATCCTGTCATTATATATTAGACGTACTGACTGTATAAAACTGAAAAAATGACAAGGTATAGTGTTGTTACTAAGTGACATCACAACTTATTATTCCTATACAAACCGCTGAATTTCCAAATCGGCGGCGAACATAATGAAGAATAAGAACTTGTTTATCTACACAGAAGGAGGCTCTTCCCGAGATCAGGTATGAAGGATGTGTGTCAGGGGTTCGTACGCATCCACTATTTGATGCAAGGTCTCAGGAATGCCAGTGATCTATTCGATGTGAAACCAGACCTTGAAAATCTGAGAAATGAAATGCAGAATTTTTTTCGTCAATTCTTTATAACAGAGAATTAACTTTATAACAGAATCACAATCTCACAACTAACCGTAACTCTTATTCCACTCTTTTGCTACAAGAAAAGCCATTTCGAGACTTTGCTCATAATTCAGCCGCGGATCGCAATAGGTTTCGTAGTTGGTGTCTAGACCATCTTCGCTCAGGCCGTTAGCACCGCCCACGCATTCGGTCACATTATCGCCTGTTAATTCAAGATGGACACCACCAAGATAACTGCCTTCTGCCCTGTGAACCGCAAATGTTGATCGGATTTCCTCCAGGATATCATTAAAACTTCTTGTCTTTACACTGTTACCTGTAGAGAATGTATTCCCGTGCATAGGGTCACAACTCCATACCACAGGATGCCCCTCTTGTTTAATAGATTTGATAAAATCAGGCATAAGTTTATCAACATGATCAACACCCATTCGTGTGATTAGCACAATTTTCCCGGCTTCATGAGTGGGATTAATAGTTTCTATCAACTTCAGGGTATCATCCAGATCAAACGGAGGACCCACTTTAATACCTATCGGATTCTGTATTCCCCGTAAATACTCAACATGGGCGCCATCCAGCTGTTTGGTGCGGTTTCCAATCCACACCATATGGCCGCTTAAATTAAACCACCCGGTTTTCCGTGGAACCTGGCGGGTTTGGGCGGAATCATAATAGAGGTTTAAGGCTTCATGTGAGGTATAAAGATCAATTTTATGCAATGTCGGAAATATATTCGGAGTGATGGTTTCCATAAAGTTGATCGCTTTATGAATTGAATTCACCATCGCCTCGTAGTCTTTGTAATATTCATTATTCTTCATGAAGTCGAGTTCCCACTGTTCGGGATGCTGCAGATCAGCAAACCCCTCGTCGGTAAGAGCACGAAGAAAATTGAGTGTAAGTGCAGATTTGTTATACGCTTCAATCATTCGCGCCGGATCAGGCTTTCGTGCTTCTGCATTCGGCTCGTAACTATTGATCAAATCTCCACGGTAATTCAGCATTTCCACACCATCAATCATTTCAAAATCTTTTGATCTTGGTTTGGCAAATTGACCGGCAATTCGACCCACACGCACTACAGGTGTTCCCATTTCATGCACCAATATGAAACTCATCTGAAGCAGAACTTTCAATAGATTCACAATTTTTGGCGACCGGCATCCTTCAAATGTTTCAGCGCAATCCCCGCCCTGCAGCAAAAATCCTTTTCCGTTCGACACATCTGCAAGTTTCTCTTTTAATGAATCAATTTCCCAGGATGTTATAAGCGGAGGTAAATTCTGAAGCTCGCGGTACTTTTGCTGCAACTCCTCGGTACTGGGATATGCCGGCAATTGCTCAACTGGCTTTTCATTCCAGGAAAGAGGGTGCCATTCAAGACCGGAAACAGATGGTGAAGAGGAGATAGGATTGGCTGTTTTTGGTTTAATACTCATAAAAATATTGAAATTCTGTATTTTTTAAGAATCTTAAATATAAGAATTTGAAAGTAAAGAAACGGGGTGATGTCAATTTTTTAACTAACGGACAGAATGACCTGAAAGAAGGAGGTAACCCGTACGGGTAGCGAATTCTATTCAGGAGCAGGGTTTTATTCTTTTGCCTGAAAAACGAACCCTTTAGATATCGATAGTTTCCAGTTAATGATGTAGATGTTTCCTCAATCGTTTGCAATTTGATTTAACCGGTCTTGAATTTCTTGTTCTGTCCACCATTCACCTCGAACCATAACACCCGCTCTGTCACGAACATTGGCAATATCCTGCAGCGGATTACTATTGAGCAGGATCAGATCTGCACGCCTATTTTCCTGTACAGTGCCAAATTCTTCAGGAGTATCAAAGTAAATAGCTGGATTTTTGGTACCCGTGACCAGAACTTCATAAGGAGTCAAACCGGTTGCCACCATCATTTCCATCTCATGATGAATAGAAAATCCGGGTACATTAAAAAATTGAGGTGCATCAGATCCAAGAGCAATAGGTGCACCACGATCATGTAGTTCTTTTGTAAGTTTCTGGCGGATTTCGACAAGTCTGTTCGCCGCATCAGGCTGAAAATCATTTCTCCCCTGATAGTCATGCTTTGATTCCATCCAGCCCTCCACCACATCAGCGGGCATATATTTCATTTCCGGCCATTCACCCATCTCTTCAGGAGCTTCTGATGATGCAAGATGTTCCACAAGACTTAATGTAGGAACATTCCATGTACCCGCTTCAATGGTGCGATCCACAGCGTCAGATATGCGATCTTCATCAGCCATATGAACAACAGCACTCCCGAAGAATCCCGGGTTGCTTCCATCCCATCCCGCATCATCCGGAACAAGAAACTCAACATACCTGTCGTAATGATCAATGGATTTTTGACCGGCTTCCAGTGCATTCACAAGACCCACCTCTTCCGGGATATGGCCGGCAAAAGGCAATCCGATTTCATTAGCTGATTCTGCCACCGCCAGATAAGTATCAAGGGGTAAACTGCCCATTTTTATATGATCATATCCAGCTTCCTTAAAATCACGTACTATCCTTTCTGCATCGCCTGGTTCCGGAATTGTATTTGAGCTTAACCATGGTGTTGCTGCAAAGATCGTTGGACCCAGAACTTCGCCGTCTTTTACTTTTTCTCTTAGTTCTATGTGATACGGATTTCCAGCCATATTGCGAACTGTTGTAATTCCATTAGATAAATAAAGAAATAGCACATCTTCGGTATATTGGGGATTATCAGACCCGGGAATATGCCCATGCATCTCCGTTAACCCTGGCATAAGATATTTACCACTTCCATCAATCTGTTCTGCATTATCAGGAATTTGTGCATCATCGGAAGGTGCAACAGAATAGATTCTTCCATCTCTGACAATAACCGTATAATTTTCAAGGATCCGCTCTTCATCCATTGGTACTACATTAACATCGATAAAAGCATACATACCGGTGTTGCTTATTTCTCCCGAATCATTTGCACTGAAACCGACAATTAAAAAAGATGTAACAGCAATCAGACAAATCAGAGAGTAGAAGTAAAGACTGAATTTTTTTTTCGTAATCATATGTCAACTCTTTTTTTTGAGAATAGATAATTTTTATTCTTTTAGACAGAATCTGTCAAAAATTTTTCCTGGTAATCAGTATCAACTATTCTCTGTGATTATTTTTAGGTATATGCAATCAATCTGCCGCAGGCAATAACACTAAACCAGAGCAGTATTGATAATATGCCTGCAATTCTTGCTTTAACCGGAGGCATTTTATTGAAGTTCCACTTATCCACAGTATTTACTGTAAATGTGTGAAAAATAAAAGCATTCAGGCATGCAAAAAAAATCAGGATAAGTTTGATTCTAAAAACAGGGTTGTATGCAATACTCACAGCATCAACCATAAAAAGTATCAACCCACTCGGCAGTACAACTAAGAACCCGATGCGGGCCCAGAAGATGAAATGTTTTACTGATTCTCTAACGGGTATCTTTCGTGCCAGACCCAGTAAACGAAGATCAAAAAGAAATGCAGCACCCACTAATACTGTAAAACCGATTATATGAATGATCTCCACAGCTGGATAAAGCCAGGTTGACTGTCGAATGAAAAGAGCCACTTCACTGTTCTCCAACCAATGTAAAACAACTGAACTGTTTTCCAGAAATATCACTACCGCAATTCAATGGTAACATCACTGATAATGATACGCTCAGCACGCATTTCGTTTTCAATATTTCTGTGCGGATAACCCACTATTCTCACCGTATCACCAACTGCCAGCATCGAATCATCGGTCATTCCCCGGTTTCGCATTCTTGTTACCGGTGCAAGAACTACCTTCCATTCTTTTATTTCAATTTCTTCCTCACCAATTACCTTGATATCGATATAGGTGTGAGGATTTCCAATATCATTACTTTGGATAATACCGTTATAATCCATCTCCTTTTCCTCATCATAATTTGCCCAACCATGATGCAGCACTGTGCCGGCAGCTATAAATACTGCTGCACAAATAAAAACACTTACTCTCCTGAAGGTTATTTTACTCATAATGTTAATGATTTTGTTAACGTATTTATATAATTAAACTCTATGTGTAACCTTATGCAAGTATTGCAAGAAGGTTTTGCAAATTTCTCATCATTCATTAAATATTGGGAAGCAGCCCGAAAAAAGTTTGGAAAAATGTTCTTTCTTGAAATAAGAGTTAGAAAAAAAGTAGTTAAGAGATAAATCTTTGCGGGGCTACTCCTCACAGGAAATTTATCACTCCTGAAAATATTTTATCCACCTGAAATGTGATGTTACCTGAAAGGTTTTGTATTTTGTGTAGTTTCTTAAATTTCATTCAGATAGTCCTTTGCAAAATAATATTATCATCCGTGGTGCCAGAGAGCACAATCTCAAAAATATCGACATCAATATCCCCAGAGAGAAACTTGTGGTTTTTACCGGTCTTTCAGGTTCCGGTAAATCATCGCTTGCCTTCGACACTATATATGCTGAAGGGCAGCGCCGTTTTTTAGAATCCTTATCCGCCTATGCGCGACAATTTATGGGGATGATGGAGCGCCCCGAAGTGGACTTTATTGACGGGCTTTCACCGGTTATTTCTATTGATCAGAAAACAACGAATCGCAATCCACGCTCTACAGTGGGTACTGTAACCGAGATTTACGATTTTCTGCGATTGCTTTATGCCAGGGTGGGAATCCCCTACTCTTATGAATCGGGTAATAAAATGGAGAAACAAACCTCTGACCAGATAGTTGCTGCCATAATGGATATTGAAGCGGGCACAAAAGCGTATTGTCTGGCGCCCGTCGTTCGTGGCCGAAAAGGACATTACCGCGAGCTATTTGATCAGATGCAGAAACAGGGATTTGTGAAGGCCCGTGTGGATGGTGAGCTGATTGACCTTGAAGGTGAAATTAAACTCGATCGTTACAAAACTCACAATATAGAGGTGGTAGTTGACCGGTTTGTGATCAGCCCAAAAAGTGAAAAACGAATATCAGAAAGCGTACATTTGGCGCTGGAGATGGCCGATGGCAACCTGATTCTGGGTGTACAAAAAGATGGCGAAATAAAGGACAAGGTGTTTTCAAAAAATCTTTATGATCCCGAAAGCGGACTTTCTTATGAAGACCCTGCACCAAACTTGTTTTCCTTTAACTCCCCATACGGCGCGTGCAAAATTTGTAATGGTCTGGGGTATCGCTATGATGTGAGCCGCAAACTTGTAATCCCCAATCCCGATGAAACTATTGCAGATGGCGGACTTCGTTTTTTTGGGAAACCGCGTGATATATTCGTCTTTAAACAATTAAAGGCCGTACTCGATACGTTTAATCTTGACTTTGATACTCCTCTGAAAGAGTTTCCTGAAGAAGCGATGGAAGTGCTCTTTGATGGTGCCGGTGAACAAAAGTTTGATGTTAGCTACGATTTTAAAAACAGTAATGTAACCTATAAACACAGGTTTTCCGGCATTCGATCTATCATTCACGATCAATATCAGGAAAGCAAATCCAATAAACAGCGTGATAAAGCCAAAGCGTATCTTTCTAAAGTGCCTTGTAGTACCTGTGGCGGCGGCCGATTGAATAAAGAAGCCCTTTCGTATAAAATAGATGGTTATACAATACACGATCTGGTTCAGCAGGATATCCGTTCTATTAGAAAAACGATAACTAAACTGTCATTAACAGAGCGCCAAAGAAAAATTGGCCAGCAGGTTCTGAAAGAGGTAATCGACAGGATCGACTTCTTGCTTAATGTAGGCCTGACTTATCTTACGTTAGATCGTGAAGCCCAAACGCTGAGCGGAGGTGAAGCCCAGCGAATCCGACTTGCCACTCAAATCGGTACGCAGCTTGTAGGTGTTCTTTATATACTTGATGAACCAAGCATCGGTCTCCATCAGCGAGACAATATAAAGTTGATCAAATCTCTGGAGATGCTGCGGGATCTTGGAAATTCCGTGATAGTTGTAGAACACGATCGTGAAACAATCGAGCATGCCGATTATGTTGTGGACCTGGGCCCCGGCGCCGGAACAGAAGGTGGCTATGTAGTAACTGAAGGACCGCCTGAAGATTTGGATGAATCTGCATTAACCACCCGTTTTTTACGAGATAAAGAAACCATCCCCTATTCCGCAAAACGGCGTAACGGAAACGGCGGATCAATTGAACTTAAGAAAGCATCCGGCCATAACCTTAAGGATGTTGATCTGACTCTTCCCCTCGGAAGGTTTATCTGTGTAACAGGCGTGAGCGGCAGCGGAAAAAGTACCCTTATAAATTATACACTCGAACCCATTCTCGCTACCACTTTTTACAACTCAAAATCGGTGCCTCTTCCCTATCAAACCATCGATGGATTGGACAAAGTTGATAAAGTGATATCCATCGATCAAAGTCCGATCGGGCGTACTCCTCGCTCAAATCCGGGCACATATACAAAAGTGTTCGACCATATTCGATCCCTTTTCTCTGAGCTGCCCGAATCTAAAATCCGCGGTTATGATCAGGGCCGGTTTTCGTTTAACGTAAAAGGTGGCCGCTGCGAAACCTGCAAGGGCGATGGGGTTAGAAAAATTGAGATGAATTTTCTACCTGATGTGTATGTGGATTGTGAAGTGTGCAACGGAAAACGCTACAATCGGGAAACGCTCGAAATACACTATAAAGGTAAAAATATATCCGATGTACTTCAGATGCCGGTCAGTGAAGCAGTTGAATTTTTTGACTCCGTTCCGTCCATTAAACGAAAACTGAAAACACTGGAATCTGTAGGCTTGGGCTACTTAACTCTTGGTCAATCCAGCACAACAGTTAGCGGTGGGGAGGCACAAAGAATTAAGCTCTCCAGAGAACTATCGAAAATCGGTACGGGAGATACAGTTTATATTATGGATGAACCCACTACCGGTCTTCACTTTCAGGATGTTCGGATGCTGGTTGATGTTATTCAAAAACTCGTTGAAAAAGGAAATACGGTTATTGTGATCGAACACAATCTGGATCTCATAAAAGCTGCTGATTGGGTGATTGACCTCGGCCCTGAAGGTGGTGATGAGGGGGGCAAAATCATTGCGGAAGGAACACCGGAACAAGTATCAGAAATTGAAGAAAGTTATACAGGTCAATATCTAAAGCAAGAATTTGAACGTGAAAATCGTTTAGTGAAAAAATAGTTTGTGCGAACTAAAGATTTTCTTGTCTGCACACGCCATTCTGACTATTTTATAAAACTGTATGAATAAACGCTTTTCACATATCACACGTCTTACGATAATCGGAATTCTCTTCGTTGGGTTTTCCGCGCATTTGGTCATACCCTTTTTCGGAGATGCTAAAAAAACGGCTTTCACACAGTGGCTGAACCACAAGGTAATAGCTACCGGTGAAGACACTGAAATTGAGCTGCGCGACCGGATCAAAAAGTTACCGAAAGAAGCGTCAAATTTCTGGATGCTGGTTCAGGATGCATCAAAGCTGATTGCAGATCACGAAGAGGATTTTCAAATTGGATTATTTTCAACTACCAACGAAAATGAACGAGTTTCAAATTGGCTGATCAGTCAATGGAGTACATTTAACAATCACACAAGCAGCACAAACGCTGTTTTACCTGAGTCTGTTAAACCGATCCAGAAATGGCTTTCTCAGTGGAATGCAGACAGTTTTTCTAAATTAATCCATTCCAAAACCCGGTTGATTCCGCAGATTAAAATCCAAACCTTACATCTGCAACCGGGCATCAGGCATCTTCTGCCTCCGCTCATAAGCGGCATAAGTATCAACGCTCCTTAGAAATTCCCCCCTCTCTCAATTCTATTTTATCGGGATAAGTATGCCCGGATTTTGACCTTTTTAATAAAATTATATTAGATATAGCTATGAAAAAACAAAACAACGGATTTAAAATCGGATGTATCATACTTTTTTTAGGTATGACGATCTGGTATCTGTTCCCCACTGTTCAGTGGACATTGGAACAGCGCCATATAGACGAGATGCCGGATGTCGAACGTATTCAGTATCTTGATGAAAACAGAGAACGCCTGCAGAATTTACAATCGCGATCTCTTTCTCTGGGGCTTGATCTCCAGGGTGGAATGTATGTGACACTCGAAGTTGGGGTGGCACAGCTCATCCTGGAGCTGGCAGGTGATTTTGCTGATGATTCTCTCGAAGATATCATCAACACCGCAGAAGAAAGATCAATGGAGCAAGGAACTGACTTTATCACAGAATTCGTAAATGAATTCGAAAGCCGGGATCCAAACGCAATGCTCAGCCGCTATTACCGGTCTGATGCTCACGAAATAAATCGCCGGTCATCAAATTCGGACGTTGAAGAATTTCTTCGAAATCAGAGAAACAATGCTGTTGAGCGAGCCATGGAAATTATCCGAACCAGGGTTGACCGGTTTGGGGTAACGGAGCCATCAATACTGCAACAGGGGAACAGCCGTCTCGTGGTTGAATTGCCTGGTGTGGATGATGAAGAAAGAGTACGTAATCTATTACGCGGAACTGCGCGTCTTGAGTTTAGATTAACGCCTAACACAGATGAAGTAAACAACGCACGGGACCAAATTATACAATACTACGAAAACGGCGAAAATGGCGAAGTTGAAAATGAGGATAGCGAAAATCCTCTGCTTGAAGTATTTGTTCCTCAAGGGCGAAGCGAATATGTATTTGGTTATGCAGCCGGACCTGACACCGCCCGCGTAAACCAGTTGCTTTTCACAGAAGAGGTACAAGATATGATGCCTCGAAATACAACCCTGATGTGGGGTGCACAGCCTTTTGCGCAAGACCAGGGTCTTGATCTTTTTGAGCTTATACCCGTACGAACTCAAGTCGAAATGACCGGTGATGTTGTATCAGAAGCACAGGTGGCATTCGATCCCAATACAAATGTTCCAGAAGTATCCATGACCATGGATTCGGAAGGAACCCGGCGATGGGCGCGAATTACAGGTGCCAATATAGGCCGGCCCGTTGCAATTGTACTGGATGGATATGTCTACTCCTATCCTAATGTACGATCAAAAATAACCGGAGGCCGATCATCGATTACCGGAATGGGTGGACTGCAGGAAGCGGAAGATCTCGTGAACATTCTGCTTTCAGGTGCATTGCCTGCCCCTCTTGATATCATTGAAGAAAGAACCGTCGGGGCCACCCTTGGGGAAGCGTCAATCAAGGCCGGCTTCTATTCCATCATGTTTGGATTAATTATAGTAGCAATGTTTATGATCGCCTACTATCATGTGGGAGGAGGTATCGCCGATCTGGCACTTATATTAAACATTATCTTCATTCTCGGAATTCTGGCTGCTTTCAACGCAACGCTTACGTTACCGGGCATTGCTGGAATTGTGCTTACGATCGGTATGGCGGTGGATGCCAACGTACTGATCTTCGACCGTATTCGTGAAGAACTGCGGGCCGGTAAAACGATCCGGGCAGCTATCGACAATGGTTATTCAAACGCTATGAGTGCAATTATTGATGCAAACGTAACCACATTTTTCGTAGCTGTAATTCTGTTCAGTTTTGGTGTTGGTCCGATTAAAGGATTTGCAATTACTCTTATGGCAGGTATTGTATCGTCGCTGTTTAGCGCGATTGTTATCACACGTGTAATCGTCGATTATCTTACACGCGAAAAAACATCCAGCATAAGTTTTGGATAATCTGAACCAAAATTTTTTTTAAAACAATTTAGACACAGGTATTTATTATGAAATGGTTTGAAACACCGAGTTATGATTTCATTAGAGCCCAAAAGATAATGTACGTTATCTCCGGGTTCTTATTCATAGGCTCTATATTGGCAGTATTAACTATGGGTCTCAATTATGGTATTGACTTCAGGGGCGGGAAAGAATACGTTTTTGAATTCGAGAATAATGTAGATGTTGTGGAGATCCGTACCGAATTAACCGAGGTTCTTGGGACTTCACCAGAACTTAAACTCTTTGGTTCACCAAGTGATATATTAGTAAGAACGGATGCCGAAGGAGATATTGGAGAAGTTCAAAATCTGATTACTTCAACACTTAGCGAACTGTATCCGGATAATCCTGTTTCTGTGATCAAAACAGATATTGTGGGACCGCGATTTGCGGAAGACCTGAAAATGGCAGCGATCAACTCTATTCTGTTCGCTATGGCTGTTATATTCATCTATATCCTGATACGATTTAAAGGCTGGTATTTTTCAGCCGGAGCAGTGGCAGCACTCATCCATGATGTGATAATCGTTTTGGGAATTTTCACGGTTATAGAACCCCTGGTTAATTTTAATGTTACGATTGACCAGGCTCTCATTGCCGCATTCCTTACCATTGTGGGTTACTCCCTGAATGATACGGTGGTAGTGTTTGACCGTATTCGTGAAAACTCCCTGATCTATAAAACAATGGATTTTAAAGATATGATTAACAAAAGTCTGAACGATACACTGAGTCGTACTGTAATCACATCGGTTACTACCTTGTTTGTGGTCACCGTCCTGTTTATATTCGGCGGAGAAGTGCTTAAAGGTTTCGCTTTCGCTCTTGTTATAGGTGTTATACTTGGAACATACAGCTCGCTGTTTGTTGCCAGTTCCTTTGTTGTGGAACTTCAAAAACGCGCATTACAGGCAAAAGCAAAGTCGTAAATAACTTATTAATCACAAACGGACATAGTCATGGGATTTAATGTTTCAGAGCGTTATAACTGCGTAGTCATTGCATTCAAAGGAAATGTAATGGGTGGGCCTGATGCCGTAAGTATGAATGAAAAGCTTCACGAGCTCATTGAAAAAGATCAAAAAAATATTGTAGTTGATTTAAGTAAAGTAAAGTTTATGAATTCTTCTGGTCTCGGAATGCTTATTGGCGGACTTACAACCATGAGAAAAGCCGGTGGCGATCTGAGGATTTGCAATGCTGGTGATAAAATTGAAAGCCTGCTTATTGTTACAAAGCTCATCACCGTGTTTAAGCATTATCAATCCCTTGATGAAGCTGTTGAATCCTACGCAGACTAACTGATTTGAATTAAAAATTATCCTTTTAATTAACAAGGAGGTGTTCTGCACCTCCTTTTTTTTGGCTTATGGCAACTAAAATAATAATTGGCGCTCAATGGGGCGATGAAGGGAAAGGTAAAATTGTTGATCACCTGAGTAAAAATGCGGATTTTGTAGTGCGTTACCAGGGAGGCGCTAATGCCGGGCATACAATTAAATTTGATGGCAAAAAAATTGTACTCCACCTGATTCCATCTGGAATTTTTAACGGATCCGCAACCTGCATAATTGGCAACGGTGTAGTGATTGATCCCCTTGCCCTGGTAAAAGAAATCGATGAAGTAGAAGCGTTTGGCTCTGATTTAAAGGACCGCTTTTATATAAGCAGTGCTGCGCATGTTATTCTGCCCTATCATAAATTACTCGATAAGGTTAAGGAAAAAAGTCGTGGCAAAGATGCAATAGGTACAACAGGCAGAGGTATCGGGCCTGCATATGTCAGTAAGGTAGCACGCATAGGAATCAGAATGGGTGATCTCAGCAATGAAAAAGAGCTGGACAAGCGCATCAGAACAAATGTCGATGAAATCAATAAAGCACTGCGCCATATTCATAAAGAACCGGAAATTGATGCAAATGAAATTATGGATGAACTGCGTTCTGTTATTTCACGGCTTAAACCCTACATCTGCAACACTTCTCATTTACTTCATCAGGCAATTGCGGACGATAAGCAGATTATTCTCGAAGGAGCACAAGGTTCTCTTTTAGATATTGATCACGGAACATATCCATATGTTACATCCTCATCTCCCACAGCCGGAGGTGCCTGTGTTGGCAGCGGAATACCTCCGTCAGCCATCACAAATGCAATCGGCATCACGAAAGCCTATTCAACCCGGGTAGGAAACGGTCCCTATCCTACTGAATTATTTGATGAAACAGGAGATAAACTACGAGAAAATGGTGCTGAATTCGGAGCTACAACCGGACGCCCGCGACGCTGCGGCTGGCTGGATCTCGTGGCATTGAAGTATGCTGTTAATTTAAACGGTATGGATCAGTTAGCCCTTACAAAAATGGATGTGCTCGACGATTTTCAATACATAAAAGTGTGCACTCATTATGAAATTAAGGGACAGAAAACCAATGTTTTCCCTGTGGAAACCGGAGCACTGGATAACGTTAAACCTGTTTATAAATCTTTAAAAGGATGGGAAAAATCCTGCCGGGACGTATCTTCATTCGATGAGCTGCCTGAAAAAGCAAAAGAATATATTTCTTTCATAGAAGAATATACCGGCTCTCATTGTAGTATTATTTCTACAGGTCCAGGCCGAACAGAAACTTTGATCAGATGACGATTAAATGAATTCCGGCGATACTTTTTTTGTGACCTATCAGTTTTTTGCGAAACATCAGGCAGAAGCTGAAAAGGAAGCTGAAAATATTGCACTCGAACAAACCGCCGAATTACCCACTCAGGTCATACCGGATAAACTTCGCTCATTTGTAGGAACTGTATCTCATCTGGCACAGCAAAATGATCACAGATGGCAGGCAACCATTCAATATAAAAAAGAGCTTGTATACGGTGATTCTATTCAGTTTCTAAATGTGATCTTTGGAAATGTTTCCCTTAAGCCCGGCATTCGCATTATTGATCTTGATCGGGATTATCTCGCCGAAATTATGCCCGGACCAGGATTTGGCACAGAAGGAATTCGAACATTATTATCCATTCATAAACGTCCGCTCAGTTGCACAGCTTTAAAACCGGTTGGCAGGAGCTCTTCAGAACTCGCTCAAATAGCAGGTCAATTTGCAGCCGGGGGTATTGATATCATCAAAGATGATCATGGGTTGGCTAATCAACCCACGGCAGACTTTGAATCGAGAGTAGAGTATTGCCTGAAAGAGATCAGAAAGGGAGAGCAAAAATCGGGAAAAAAGACTCTGTATTTTCCAAATATTACAGGATCGGTTAAAGATATTCACAATCGTTTAGATATTGCAAGAAGCTCAGGGGCAGATGGTGTTTTAATCGCTCCTCAGCTAATAGGGTTAAGCATTTTAGCAGATCTTGCACATGCGTATACGAACTTGCCGATTATGACGCATCCAGCCTTTTCCGGATCCTACACTATCCATAATCATTCCGGTTTTGATCCCGCCATTTATTTTGGTGTATTATGGCGTGCCCTGGGAGCCGATTGTATTATCTATCCCAATGCCGGCGGACGATTTACATACACTCGTGAGCAGTGTCTCAGTATTAATAAAGAGTGCAGAAGTTCAGAATTGAAACTGCGTACAGCGCTGCCCGTACCGGCAGGCGGTATCAGCCGGAATAGTCTTGCATCATGGGTAAGGGATTATAACTCAGATACCATATTTTTAATTGGAGGCAGCCTTTATAAACATCCGGATGGCATAAAAGCCGCTACGATGGAGTTTCATCAAACACTAAGCGACTATGAATAAAAAATCAACAGTTTTAAAACACAACAACTTTTCCTGGACGGGAGTGGAAAAGAAAGAGTATAAAACGGATACAAACAATTTCAAAGATATTCACAGGTACACGCTTCTGGGCGATGAATACAGTGAACTGAATTTTCAAACCCGTTATTTTGAAATACAGCCGGGCGGATACTCTTCACTGGAGTATCACCGGCATCCGCATTCGGTAGTCATTATCAAGGGAAGTGGGTCCGTTATTTTAAACAACGAGCTAACGGAAATCAGCCCGTTTGATGTTGTATTTATCAGCCCACAAACAATCCACCAGTTTCATGCTGATAGAGAGGAACCGTTAGGTTTTATTTGCACAGTAGACCGCTATAGAGATCGCCCCGTTAAACCTGACGAGGATAAAATTACAGAGGTGATACACTCTGAAAGCATTTTAAAGAAAATCAGTAAATAGTGTTGAAAAGGTATAAGAAAAGGTTTTATATTTTAAGTCTTTCAACTGCGGGAATAGCTCAGTGGTAGAG
>CAYOLE010000045.1:0-17189 GCA_964404705.1 uncultured Rhodohalobacter sp.
CCGGCAGCAAATGCAAGTGCAAAGGGTAAGATAGGTTGAACATGGATCACAGCGATAGCTCCAATCACTGCAAAAACAGGTTCAACTGCACCTGATAGCTGTCCATAATAGAAGCTTTTTCCCATTCCAACTCCTTCGCGCCTGAGAGGCACCGAAACAGCTGTTCCTTCGGGTAAATTCTGTATTCCGATTCCCATTGCCAGGGCGATTGCACCGGCTATAGTAGCGGTACCTGTAGGGTCGATACCTGTAGCAGCACCCCCAAAAAGAACGCCTACGGCCAAACCCTCGGGAATATTATGCAGTGTAATAGCCAAAACAAGTAATGTGGATCTTCTCCAGCTTGTATCCACACCTTCCGCTTGCGATCGTGGAAGCCCTATATGCAAATGCGGCAGAAATGCATCACATACCCGGAGAAACAGACCGCCTATTAAAAAACCAAAAGCTGCAGGTAACCACCCAATCCCACCCATAGCTTCTGTCATCTCTATTGAAGGTATGATCAAAGACCAAACACTTGCGGCAATCATTACCCCAGCAGCAAATCCAAGCATGCTGTCAAGAACTTTCTGCGATACGGTTTTTGTAAAAAAGACAACCCCGGCACCAATTGATGTCATTCCCCAGGTAAATAGTCCGCCAATCAAAGCCTGTAAAACAGGGTTTAGTTCGAAAAACCATTCTGGTATCCAGCCCATATTGTAACTATTGAATTAAATTTACTCCGTTTAATTTAACCACAAAAATTGTACTTCAGATTTACTCAGATCTTATAAATCCTTCTATTACCCTTTTATTTGCTTACTCACAAAATTTTCTGGTGACAATTAAAGTTGAGACAAAGATACAATTTTTAGATGAGGCTAAAAATATATTTTGTCAAAGACATAAATAATTTCAACCAGTTACGGCTAACATAAACGATTATATTCTGAACATGTATCATATTCTTCAAATTCTCTTCTTACTATCTCGTTACACGAACGTGATTCAGGGTTCCAAATATCCGTCTCGGCTCATTTACCACAATAAAAAAAAGATTGAGGTCGTCCAACATAATCGCCCCGCTGTTGGCTTACTTCCACTTCTGAATCTGGAGTTACCCTTTATAGATTTCATCGAGATATGATACCCCCATGAAGCACTGGTATTTGGCAGAAATTTCATTTGTAGTAATATTGAGTCAGTTTTTTCATGATCAATTGTGGAAAAACCTTATCTTTGAATCTTAAGTTAGTAATCTGAATAAGACACGAAATTCATAGCAGTATAAATACCTGTAAGGTATACCTTCTCAGAAACCTGACAGATCATTTTCTGTTGATATATATCAAAAATAATCTTTTCAACCCCATAGATCATTAAATGCATATCCAATTTAATAAAGAACCTTTTGCTCATCGCCATATTAGCCCAACCGAGTCAGATATTTCAGAAATGCTTTCGCAATCTGAGGTTGAAAGCATAGATCAGCTAATGGGTGAAACCATTCCGGGCAACATACGTCTTCAAAAAGTTCTTGATCTTCCGACTGCTCTGTCTGAGGATGAATATCTTGATAATATTCGCCGGATTGCATCAAAAAACAGGGTATTTCGATCGTTTATAGGCATGGGTTATTATGAAACAATTACCCCTAATGTAATACTTAGAAATGTACTTGAAAATCCAGGTTGGTATACAGCATATACACCTTATCAGGCAGAAATTGCGCAAGGCCGTCTGGAGGCACTGATCAACTTTCAGACTGCTGTTACAGACCTGACCGGCATGGAAATTGCGAATGCATCTCTGCTGGATGAGGGAACAGCTGCGGCTGAAGCTGTTTCCATGTTACATGGCAGGCGAAGAGGAAAAAAACGCAGGCAGGCCAATACATTTTTTGCAAGCAGTAACTGCCATCCACAGACTATTTCAGTACTTAAAAACCGGCTTGAGCCAATCGGTATTACACTTAAAGTTGCAGATTTATCCACACTGGATGTGACCGATCCGGAACTTTTTGGAATTTTATTACAGTACCCTGGCTCTGACGGCCAGGTAGAAGATTTCACATCTCTGGTTGCCTCTGCTCATAAACACGATGTTTTTGTAACCATGGCGGCCGATCTGCTAAGCCTCACATTATTAAAAGCTCCGGGAGAGATGGGCGCTGATGTGGTTGTCGGATCTACACAGAGGTTTGGAGTTCCCATGGGATATGGCGGACCTCACGCGGCATACTTTGCTACACGCGACGAATTTAAACGACAAATTCCTGGACGGATTATTGGTGTTACAAAGGATGCCGAAGGAAATAACGCGTTTCGAATGGCCCTGCAGACACGCGAACAACATATACGGCGCGAAAAAGCCACCTCCAATATTTGCACTGCACAAGTGCTTCTTGCTGTAATTGCAGGGTTTTATGCAGTCTATCACGGTCCAGGCGGACTGAAGAGAATTGCTTCAAGAATTCACGGGCTTACAAAACTTGCTGAGACAGGACTTAGCAAGATGGGTTTTAATATCAAAAACGAGCTCTTTTTTGATACCATCACCGTTCAGATTGAGAACATGGATCAGGTTGCACGTATCCGGAAACAGGCACTAAAACATGAAATCAATTTCAGATATCACGATCAGTCGATAGGGATTTCATTTGATGAAAACAAAACCCTTGCCGATGTAGAAGATGTTCTCTCTGTCTTTGCAGAAGCAACCGGTAATAATAGCAGTTTTGATATCAGGAAAGCTTCAGAATTGGTCAAGGTTGATTATCCGGCAAGTTTAGTCCGATCCACCGACTTTTTAAATCATCCTGTATTTAACAAGTTTCACTCTGAGCATGAAATGCTTCGATACCTGAAAAGGCTCGAGAACAGAGATCTTGATCTTACCCATTCTATGATCTCCCTTGGTTCATGCACGATGAAGCTTAACGCCACCACCGAAATGATTCCACTCACCTGGCCTGAGTTTGGTAAAATACATCCATTTGTACCGGCAGACCAGGCAGAAGGATATCATCAGCTATTTGGTGAGCTAAGTGAATGGCTGGCTGAAATTACCGGCTTTCATTCTGTATCTCTGCAGCCAAATTCAGGAGCGCAGGGTGAGTATACCGGTTTGATGGCCATACGTGCCTATCACAGATCAAAAGGTGATCATCAGCGAAATGTAACCATCGTACCCTCGTCCGCTCATGGAACCAATCCTGCAAGTGCTGTAATGGCCGGCATGAAGGTTGTTATTACAAAATGTGATGATCATGGAAACATCGATCTGGAAGATCTTCGTGAAAAATTAGAAGTGAACAAAGAGAAACTGGCAGCATTAATGGTAACCTATCCGTCCACACATGGCGTTTTTGAAGAGGATATACGTGAAATTTGTGAGGCAATTCACAAAGCCGGCGGCCTCGTATATATGGATGGAGCCAACATGAACGCCCAGGTTGGGTTGACATCTCCGGCAATTATTGGAGCTGATGTATGCCATCTGAACCTGCATAAAACATTTTGTATACCACATGGGGGTGGTGGGCCGGGTATGGGACCGATTGGTGTGGTAGAAAAGTTAGCTCCTTTTTTACCGGGGCATGATGTAATTGAGACCGGAGGAACAAATGCAATAGATGCGGTTTCCTCAGCTCCATACGGAAGTGCAAGCATACTTACGATATCTCATGCTTACATTCGTATGATGGGGGCCGAAGGTCTAACAACAGCAACAAAAATTGCTATTCTCAATGCAAATTATCTTAAGGATCGACTCAAACATCACTTCCCTGTACTTTATACGGGTAAAGGCGGGCACTCAGCTCATGAGTTTATTATTGATCTCAGGGGATTTAAACAATCTGCCGCAATAGAATCGGTGGACATTGCAAAGCGCCTGATGGATTACGGGTTTCATGCACCAACAATGTCGTTTCCTGTACCCGGTACCTTAATGATTGAACCCACGGAAAGTGAATCAAAATCAGAGCTTGATCGCTTTTGCGATGCTATGATCGAAATTCGAAATGAAATCCATGAAATTGAGAAAGGAGATGCTGATCCCGATAACAATGTTCTCAAAAATGCACCCCATACAATGAGAGTAGCTCTCTCTGAATCATGGGACAAGCCGTACTCAAGAGAAAAGGCAGTATTTCCCATACCTGAGCTTCGTTTTAACAAATTTTGGCCCGCAGTAAGCAGGGTAGACGATGCATATGGAGATCGAAATTTAATGTGTACGTGTGTGCCTGTCGGAGATTATGCAGAAGGCCAGCCTATGACTTCTATCAGTTGATTTTGCCAAAAGAATAGTTTTGGAAAGCCTTCTGTAAATACATAATTATTTTAAAAGGAAGTAAACAGGTAAAGCTTTTTTTTATTTAATTATTGATCTCTTTTATTTTTATTAAATATTCATATTTTTTATTGTAAGTCTCTTAATAACAATATCTTGCAATTCTTTTAGACCCACAACAATCCATTTTAAATTTAGATATTATCGTGATTATAATTTAAGATATCTTATAAAATTTTAACCCCTATCCTGCGCAAAAAACAATACCTTAGTTCAACCAAAGAACATGAAAACAGTATGGCTATGAACAAAAAAGTTGTAATTGTAGAAGACGATCAACTATTGGGAATTGTGCTGGAAAAAATGGCACATTCTTTAGATTTAGAAGTTCTTGATATTTCTCAAACAGGAGTCGGTGCAGTAGAATCTATTCAAAAACACAATCCCGATCTGATATTTATGGACATACAGCTTGCTGATGATGTAAATGGAATACAAGCAATGCATAAAATCAGAACTCATTCAAATGCTCCCGTCATCTATATTACGGGCCAATCTGATCTGAATACACGTGAAAAAGCTTCCCAAATTCAAAATTCATTTTTTATGATTAAACCTGTAAATATCCACGATCTTAAATCTGCCATAAATGGAATAGAAGCACCTTCTGCATAGATTCATTCCAATTGTATTACCAAGCCGGCAAAGTCAGGCTAAACTGAAAATTCGTTGCCGGAATCTCCTCTTCGTTTCCCTCAATAACTTGTTTGCTTAACTCCTTCAAAAAGATATCACCATCTGTTTTCTCAATATCCTGTATACTGAATGTACTTCCGTGATCTCCGGATGCTACATGTATTTCGGCACTGCACAGATTTCTGAATCCCTGAATCCAGCTTGAAGATACCGAAACATCCTGAATTCTGTCTCGTTTTACTATCGCAGTTTTTTTCGATAAAGTCCTGTTACTAATCAATACATTCTCCTTATCCCAGCCAATAGCAGCATCAATATACTTTTGCCAGCCCCACCAGATAGAAATGGCAGGAATCAGCCAGATCCAGTTTGATAGTTCGAACACCCAGTAAATACCTGCCGTGATAAAGGTCAATAAAAACGCTGAACGAAGTATATATCGCCTGATAGCCCTTTTAGGTGGTTTAAGTGCCGGAGTCTCTACATTGTAGTGCGGAACTATATTATCAAGCAATGTCTTCACTTTTTTCTTTCGCAGAAGGGGGAACAGAACGATAGAGCCGGATCCTTTTTCATCGCCATATCCTGCACTATCTATATTGACAGAGCAAAAACCGAGTGGCTGGCGTATGATCCCTTCAGTTACATATAGCGCCTGAATCCTTTTATATGGAATTGTGATTCGCTTTTTTTCAATAATACCTCGTGAAATCACCAACTCATCCTCTTTTATTTCAACACTGAAATCTCCATACATAAACAACGTACTGAAAAATGATATAAGCCAGGCAACCACAATAAACAGCACAATGATTGTCGCTATCATTAGGGTATCTGTTTGAGAAGGCAGAAGGCCAAACATGTATTCAAAAATTTCAGATTCTCTTATTAGTGGTTCAATTTGCGAAAATATAGTTCCCAGTATTGATAGTGCGATTCCAAATCTGCCCGAGGTCGAGGCTGCAATTAACAGATCTTTGCCCGGCAGGCCGTAAACTTTGCGCTCTTTGTCACTCTTTATGGCTGACTGAGTATCGGCATAACTTTCCCCGTTTTTACTAAGCATTTTGTTGATTTCTTTCGCCGTAGCGAGAGGTACTGCTTCTATCATTGCAGCTCTTGATGTTGAACCTGCCGTTTGAATATCAACTTTTACCAATCCAAACAGCCGCTGAAATACACCGGAAGAGATATCTATAACCTGAACTCTGTCTTTCGTTAAATAAAGATTTTTACGAACAAAGATCCCTCTCTTAATATGAAGTTCACCGGCTTCAACTTTAAAGAGAAACCTCCACCAGTCGAGCACTCCAAGTACAAGTAACAAACCAAACCCTCCGACAATCCATAATAAAAATGAAAAGCTTTCGCTGCGTGCCCCGACAAACAGGAATACTAATATTGTAACAATATTGCCTCTGATGAGGCTTAAAGCCCGGCTTATAGCTGCAATTGGATGCTGTCGCTGAAATTCAAACATCTTCTTCTGCTAATCGTGCATACGTTGAGATCTCTTTGCGCACTTTGTTTGCAATTTCATGATCCAGGCCGGGAATTTCGTGTGTAGTGGCGGCTGTTGAAATCGTTACCGAAGAAAGTCCGTACCATCTTAGAAGTGGACCCTGGCGGGTATCCACATGCTGAACTCTGCTGAGTGGAATCAGGGTTTCAGTTTTCACAAGAACACCTCTTAAAAGATCAATTTCATGTTGGTCTATGCTGTAACGCCAGTTTTTCCACCTCAGATATGGAATCAAAACAATAGACAGCAACCAAAAAATAAAAAAGAAAATGCTTAGTGAGAGCACTACATAAAAATGGAAATTAGTGATACCAAAAAAAGAATAATAAACAACAGGAATACCCAGGAACAAGACATTTCCGGCCGCATTACCCCACTGCCAGGCTCCAATAGCCCTGGGACTCAATTTTTTTGACATTCTTTTATCCATTAACTCCTAAGTATTATTTTAGCCCCAAACATAAGGTTTGTAATGAATAGAGAAAACAGGAATTACCAGTTCTTGATGTTATATAAATTGACCAATTCATTTTTTTTGCAAATAAAAAAAGCCACGACATTGCGTGGCTTAATTGGATAGATATAGTAACAGTTGTAACTGTTAGCCGTTATTTTTCTTGTCCTGAATTTCAAGACGTATTTCCTGCGATAGCTTTTTTAGCTCCTGCAGTTGTTTACGTGCTCTTGTGCCCGCAGCTTTATTCCCCTTTTCATAAAATTTTTCTAAATCTGCTTCAAGCTCAGTTGTAAGGTTTTTTACTTCATCAATTCTGCTCATAAAAACTCCAAATTATCAGTTAGTGTTGGTTGAAGTGAACTGTTCATTCACCTAAATTAGTAAATAAGCAACTTAATGTGCAGCTGCTAAATCTTGCATAAGTTAACATTCTGTGCATTAAATGCATCTTTTTTTGATCAGTTTTTAAAAAAGTTATCAATCATATCTTATTAAACGAGACTGCAACTGCAATTGAGCAGTCTGGTAACTGTATATCTTTCGTCTTAGGTTATTATTTAAATTAAACTTAACCTGATCATACTTTTTCAAAAGGATAAACTATAATGCTGAAAGTAAAATAAAATTCATATAATTTATTATTCAATTTCATCCGTAAAACGATCTGCAACAGCTTTCCCACGGTTTTCATTGACAAAAAAATTCACAAATATCCCTGCCAAAAAGAGAGCGGCGCAGAACAGTACAGACATTTGAAGCCCAAATTGTACCTGCAGCAACCCCAGACCAATTATTCCAAAAACACCGGCAAGTTTGTTTGACAGCCCCCAAAATCCGAAGAACTCAGCGGATTTGTATTCCGGTGAAAAAAGTCCAACTAACGCTCTGCTGGCTGATTGACTTGATCCAAGACTCAACCCAGCCAGTATTCCGATAAACAGAAATACGTATTGAGCTTCTGTGTCAGTTCCCAGCAGCATATTATACCACGCTGTTAAATCAGTCACCGCCCAAATGCCGAGTACAGAGAAAAACCACAGTATCAGTGTAAGGTTATAAGTAAGTTTTGATCCGATTTTATCCTGGATAAATCCGAACGAAAATGCACCAATAGCAGCAGTTATCTGAACTACAACAAACATGAGAATACGCACCTCCTCGTTCCATTGCACTATCTGATCACCGTAAATAAATGCGAATGAGATCACAATGTAGATACCGGCCATCGCAAAGAAAACTGATATTAGAAAAATTGCAAGGTCCCAAAACTGCCTTACATCTCTGATTGTTCTGCCCAGCCTTGTAAATCCCATTGAAATTAAAGATTCTCCGGGCGGTAGTGCTTTTCGTTTTCCCGGTTCTTTAACCCACATAAATGTTGGGATAGCCGTGAGCATAAAAAATACCGCCGCAAAGGGTCCCACCCAGCGGATCCTGTCGAAATTTTCAGTGGTTGCATCTCCCAGAAAAACTATCACAAATCCGGCGGATACAAGCCCCCCAATATATCCCAGTGCCCAGCCGAAACCTGATATTTTACCCAAATCCTTTGGAGGACCAAGTGTGGTCAAAAATGCAGCTATGAAGCTTTCGCCTGTTGCATAAGCAAAATTGGAAATAATTATGAGTATAACACCCAGAACTATCATACCGGGTTCTACAAAGTAAAGCAGACTCGTACCTATTATTGTAGCTATATAACTAAAAAACAGAAATCGTTTTTTAAGAGCCGAATAGTCCATTATAGCACCAAATACAGGACCGCTTAACACCACCATAAAGTAACTGATGCCTAAAGCCACACTCCATAGCAAATTGCCCAGACGATAATCATTACCAGAATCCCCTACTATTACTGTGGTAAAAAGCACCGGGAAAATTACCGTAATGATTAAAAGTGTATACGCCTGATTTGCAAAATCAAACATTGCCCATCCAAATATTTCTTTTTTTGAAGCACGCGGTATGTCATCACGTTGGCGTTTCATTATCATCGTTTTTTTAATCTCTATCTACGTAAGAGTTAGAATTCAGGTTGAGCCGTAAGTCTGGTTATATTATACATTTCCCAGCGGCGCTAAAAATAATGATTTTAGAAGCGCTTTTATTTATAATTTTTAGCCAATCAGGTGAAATTGACTCGCATATTGGGTATCTATATTGTCTTCTAATTATCAATACTATATACCTTCATTATTTATGACCTGGAAAGAGACGATTGAACAATTTGCGATATCTGCAAACATCAGCAAACCTCTTACTCAAGAAATGGTAGCATTAACCGGCCTGCTCGAGAATTTTCTGGAGCAGAAGGGATGGTCGTCACTTCGGGAATTATCTGCATCTTTACCCGCAAAGGCAGCTGAGTCTTTTAAGGGTAACAAGAAAGCTCATATTGATCTTCGTGACACGATCGCCTCACTTGATCTTGAAGCTATTACCGATCTGCTTCGGCTTACAACCATTTTCTTTCACCTGGTAAATTCCCTGGAACAGCATGAAATCATTCGCATAAATCGGGAACGGGCAAAAAATATTGATGTTGAACATCCCCGTCCTGAAAGTATTGCGGAATTGCTAAGCGGATTTAAAAAAAATGGCTACAGTTATGAACAATCTGTAGAGCTGCTGAAAAAACTTGATATTCAACCCACAATTACTGCACACCCCACCGAAGCCCGCCGGCGAAGTATTTTGAATAAGCAGGAAAACATTACATCCATAATTGGTAAACTGGATGATGCCCGGCTTACCCCGAATGAAAGGGAAGGACTTTTGCGCCAGGTTCTCAATGAAATTGCCCTTCTGATCTCCACAGATGAAGTGAGATCAGAACGTCTGACGGTAGAAGATGAGGTAGAAAACGGGCTATTTTTCTTTACCAATACAATCTGGAGTACGGTTCCCCGCCTCTATGATGATATACGTTTTGCATTTAATCGTCAGTATGGCAAAGTACCTGATCTCCCTATAATTTTCAGGTATCGGTCCTGGATTGGAAGCGACCGTGATGGAAATCCAAATGTTACCCGCGATGTAACCTGGAATACTCTGTTGGAGCATCGGAAAACCGCGCTTAGGATGTATCTGATGGAACTGCGTGAAACCCGCAGATACCTTTCCGTATCCCAAAATCTTGTAAATGTACCCGCTAATTTTTTAAAATCATTAAAAAAGGATGATAAAGATGTTCCCCTGAGCGACCGATTTAAACGGGCCTACAAAAATGAGCCGTATCGCAGAAAACTTACTCACATGATGCACCGACTTCAGCATCTGCTGGATGATATCGGAAAGGGAGAACATACTGTACTGAATTCTGCAAAAACTTACACCTCAGATGATTTTATCAGCGACCTGGATTTGATTCATGAATCTTTAATTGAGAGCGGCCTGCATAATGTAGCCTCTTTTGGCCGATTCAATGATTTGCGAATTCGGGCAAAAACATTCGGATTTCATCTGGCGGCTCTCGATATCCGTCAGCACAGCGAAATTCATGAAAAAGCCGTTGAAGACCTGCTCGAAGTTGCGCATGTTAAGAATGGTTATTCCGATCTCCCCGAAGATGAAAAAATTGAGCTTTTAACCAATGAGCTTCGTAATCCGCGACCCCTTGGTCCTGTAGATTATAAGCTGAAACCTGATACGGAAAAAATACTCTCTGTTTTTAAACTTGTACGAACCATTTCAGAAGTCGATAAGAAAGCCTTTGGCAGTTACATTGTCAGCATGACCCACGATGTAAGTGATCTGCTTGAAGTGGCTATACTGGCAAAGGAAGCCGGGTTATGGCGCTGGGATGGTAAAAGGGTTCATAGCAGTATTGATATTATTCCCCTTTTTGAGACCATAGATGATCTGGATCGCAGTCCCGATTTAATGGAAAAGATCCTTACAGACGAAATTTACAAGCACCAGATAAAAGCCCGCAATAAATTCCAGGAAATTATGCTGGGATATTCCGACAGCAACAAAGATGGCGGATACTGGATGGCCAACTGGGCACTGCAAAAAGCGCAATTACGACTTGGAAAAGTGCTAAAGAGCCACAACATTGATTTCCGGTTGTTCCACGGCCGGGGCGGATCTGTTGGCAGGGGCGGCGGTCGATCGAACCGCGCAATTTTAGCATTACCATCAGTAAGTAATAACGGGCGAATACGCTTTACAGAACAGGGAGAAATTATCTCCTTTCGATATTCATTACCCGAAATCGCACGGCGGCATCTTGAGCAAATTGTAAACGCCGTGGCACGGGTTACAGCCGGAGAAGGACAGAAAGCACTTCAGGAGGGAGATGGTACGGAAGAAATCATGAATAAAATATCCAGTAATTCAATGAGCGCCTACCGGCAACTGATCGATGATCCTGAATTCTGGACCTGGTTCAAAAAAATCACACCGGTAGAGCATATTGGGAACTTACCGATTGCATCGCGTCCGGTTTCAAGAGGTGGTTCGCAAGGTCTTCAATTCGAAAATCTGCGTGCAATTCCCTGGGTTTTTGGATGGACGCAGGTGAGATACAATGTGCCTGGCTGGTTTGGCCTGGGTACGGCAACCCATACGCTGCTTGCAGAAAATCCCGAAACTCTCGATATCTTAAAAGACTGGTACAAAAACTGGAGCTTTTTTAATACTATCATTGATAATGCCCAGCGCGAAATTGCACGCACCCATCAATTAACAAGTGAAATTTACGCCGGCAGAAGTGAAGAAAAAAAATTGCACCAATTAATACGTGAAGATTTTGATAAAACAAAAGAAATCCTCCTTAAAATCACAGACCAGGAAGAAATCCTGGACAGCCGAAAAGTGATTCAAAATTCTATCAAGTTCAGAAATGTATTCACTTATCCGTTGAATGTAATACAAGTGGAACTACTGAATCGATGGGAAAATACAGACAACGAAGAAGAACTAAAGCAGCTTCGTCACGCCCTGTTTTTAAGTATTAACGGAGTTGCTGCGGCAATGCAAAGCACCGGCTAATGCTGTGTATTAGCAAATCAAGTTAGTGATGATTAAGGGTTATTTAGGTTCATATATTTAGACCTGAATTTGATTACTTGAAAACCAATCAACCCATAAAGAATCATACTACAGCATGATTTGATGATATTGTCTATTCGTTGCAGCTGAGAGTGTTATATATCTGCTGAATTATCCCTATCCAACAACAGATTATTTATTTTACCAGCATAAGTTTCCGGGTTTCAGTTCTTCCGTCTACCAACATTCTATACAGATACATACCGCTGGCGAGACTGCCTGCTGCGAGCTCAAATTCATACCTGCCTTCTTCCTGCTCCTCATTAACCAGTGTGTGAATATGCTGGCCAGACGAATTATATACATCAAGCCTTACACTGGAAGTACCGGTTAATGCATATTCAATCTGAGTAAGACTGCTAAACGGATTAGGAAAGTTCTGATCCAGCACAAATATTCTATCCTCCTCAAGTGCTTCTCCCAATAGCTGAATACGCAGAGGATTTGGCTGATCCGCTGAATTGTGAAATAGCAGAAGCTCCGTATTGTGAATATCTGAATCTGTGGGATTGTATCGTATAGGAATATTAATACTGTTACCGGGTTCAATTGTAAATGCCTGCTGAGTGGCAGGGATAAAATAATTGGAATCATCTATCACCAGCCGGCCTGACAGAGGATCCTCAGCAGAGGGAAGATTCTCTATTGTCAGTGTTATTGTTTCTCTGCTGCCAACATTCGTGACTCCGAAATTGAGTTCTGATTGTTCAACAACGATTGAAGATTCAATTCCTATCAACTCGATACAGTTAGGGCCCAGCGGCCAACCCATATCACTGATCATGCCGCAAAACACAGGTCCGGGTGAATGAATAGCAGACTCTGAATCGATTCTTGGCCGCATCAAAGCATTTTCAGTATTGTTGAATGTAACTTGATCTACATGAGAGTAACTGCTTCCCGAACTCCAGGGTAAGGGGGCATACAGGGGAACAGGCAGACTGGCATTTACCATAGAGGCATCCAGTCCGCTAAACACTATTCCATTAAATTGACCGGTAACGGCTTCATATAAAGGCCTTGATTGATTTGGGTAAACCACTTCATTGAGTACAGATACCCCTTCTCCATCTTCTGCAAATCTATCATAAATGATAGGATAAGTGCTATTTGTATTTGATTCAAATCCCCATTCCGCTACGTCTACTTCAGGATCGGCCCGCATACTCCCAATAAAACCGATTCCATGGCCAATTTCATGCAAAACTACTGTAACAAAATCGATCCTGTTAGAAGGAGTATTGGCATCCGTTCCAAAATACCAATTATTAAAATCACAATTTATGTTCATCCGGATATCATAATCTTCTGTAGTATTGGTTCCGATAACATCCAGGCCACTCATTGCACTAGCCTGAGCTACAGTGTACCAGGTTTCGTTCTGGCCAATAGGTTCCGGAACCTGCGCAATCAGTGTTGGACCTGCATTTCCCAGAACATTTTCATCCAGTTCCGTCCAGGTAGCTTCAATCCGAACCGGAACATTCGACTGCAAATGAGTTTCCCAAATTCTCATAGCGTATTCAAATGCATCAAATGCATCTTGTGGCCATGTATCACCATTACAAGCATTTTCGTAGGTAACTCTAAACTCAGATGATGCCTGCATAGAGGGGCTTTTTCCCGTAATCTCTCTGTGTTCAATAAAGTGATTCGCATTAATATATGTTGGCTCAAATATGCAAATATGTTCCATTTCCGGAGCTTGCATCACCTTAATATCCTGTGAATTAATGGATTGGGCAGTAAGTTCTGTTAAACCAGAAAAAAATATAAGGGTCAATAAAAAACATATAGTACGTATACTCATATAAAGGCATTAAAAATTGATACGTTTAGCAACAACTGTTCGGCAGCAAAATTTTTTTTGATGATAACTGAAATTGCAAAGTAATTATTTTTGATGATCAAATTCTAATTTATGAATGATCTGATTGTTTCATCAACTCATTTACCTGCATTCTGAACGCCGGGGCACCCCCATTGGCAGGATGCCGGACAGCTGTAAACTCTTCTCCCAGTTTTGATAAACTTTCTTCACATTTACGGCCTACAGCTACAAGTTGGACATTATCAAAAAAAGTTATAAATGTTTTCAAATACCTCAGGCCTGCCTTCATTTCAAGAGCTGTTGGGGTTCGGTTACTCAGAAATCCTTTATTCTTTTTGTAGGGATGCCATGGCACAGCATTCCATAATACAACTTCATATGGATCAATTCCAAGCTCTGCTATTGTACCCCACATAATTGTAGCCGTGGGTTCAGTCATTCCTTTTTCTATAACTTTCGTGCTGCTTGTCCTTGATGGCACAGTTGTTTTTAAGACAAACTGAGGCAATATTCCATATTTTTTTACCTGATGGCCCAAAAGTATTCGTTCTGAAGTCATCGAAATGCCTGTAAAATGCCCACCCTGATACCCCAGTGCTTCAGCAATCATCAGGTATTTAGCGGTTGATAATCTATCGGTGAGATAGTTAATAAGCTGATGGCGCCGAATTTCCGGGGCAACAATATCTGCATCATGATACGGATCGTGCTCAAACCAGGGATTAAAAAGATTATCTGTCGGCTTTTTCTTTAAACTGTCTACAAATGAGGAGATCAAATCAGATGAGTTTGATTTTGTAAATTATAGCGAATTTTCTACGATGCTTGCATAAATTAACTGAGTTTCAGCTACCATTTTTTGCCAAATAATATAGTTGCATCATTCGTAGTTCACTGTAATCCACTGACTTATCCAGATTTTCATATACAGGTTTTAGAAGTTCCGGGCCTACTTTATCCATAGATTTTATCACCTCATCTACTTTACGCTGAGACAACCCGGTTGCCTCGAGTATGCCATCCTGCCGAAGCTCGTTACCTTCTTCAAAATAGGTTTTGAGGTGTTTCAGAATGGTCGGCATTTTTACACCATGTTCCTCGGCAAGATGGTTTAGTGACTTGCCGTTATTATAATCGCTGCCAATCTGCTGATGTTTTTTAGACGATGATTTTTTCTTCTTTTTCTTTCTGATATCCCGATCCCGCTCCTCAATATTATTCTCATCGCAATAGGCTTTAATCGCCGATAAAAATTCAGGGCCGTACTTTTTCTGTTTTAAGTCGCCAACCCCGTAAATGCTGCTAAGACTTTCTGGAGATTGAGGAAAATAAAACGACATTTCCATCAGTGTTGTATCGGGAAAAATCACATAAGGCGGAACATCCTGCTGCACGGCCAGCTCCTTTCGTACTTTTCGAAGTTCTTCAAAGAGGTTATCATCATAGCGATTTTCCACGTCGGTGGAGGTTCTCGAAGCAGCACTTCCGTTAATTGCTGTCTGAGTGCGATCCAGAACACCAGTTACCCTTTGCTCGTCCTTCAATACTTTTCTGGCGGCATCGGTCAATATCAGTGATCCATATTGTGGATCTTTTTTTAAATAATCTTTCCGTACAAGCAATCTCGATAACTGAACCCACTGATCTTTACTAAACTCCTTTCCTATCCCATAGGTTGAAAGTTTATCGTGATTATTTTCCAGCACTTTTTTTGCCTTTGAACCTCTTAAAATATCTGTAATATGCGTGGCTCCGTATCGCTCATCAGTTCGCACAATGCATGATAGAAATTTCTGGGCGGCCACGGTAAGATCTTCCATCTCATCTTTCATAGAAATGCAGTTATCACACATTCCACAATTTTCATTCCCATAGGTCTCACCAAAATAATCCATTAGCGGAATACGCCGGCACTCGTCAGTAAGCAGGTAATCAATCAGATCTTCGAGGTGTTTTTTTGCCACCTTTTTTTCCTCTCCCTCCTTTTGATTGATAAAATAATTGATCTTTTGGCGATCGGAGTGACTGTACAGCAACAGGCAATCAGAGCGAAGTCCATCACGGCCGGCTCGTCCGATTTGCTGATAGTAAGACTCGATGTTTTGTGGCATATCATGATGGATTACAAATCGCACATCGGGTTTGTCGATCCCCATTCCGAATGCCACAGTGGCTACAATTATATCGATATCATCCCGGATAAATGCATTTTGATAAATCTCACGCTGATGCTCTGTAAGTCCTGCATGGTAGGGCCGAACCGAATGCCCCTCATCCTTCAGATCCTGGTAGAGTTCATCGGTCTGGCGGCGGCTGAAACAGTAGATGATTCCCGACTGCCCCTTACGGGTATAAAGAAAATCCAGGATTTGATCTACAGGACTGGCTTTATCAACCACATTCAAAAACAGGTTTTCGCGATCAAAACTTGCCACAAATGTTGATGCATCCCTGAACTGAAGAATTTTTTTGATATCATCCCGAACTCGCGGTGTAGCTGTTGCGGTTAAACCAAGGCATACCGCATCCGGGAAGTCTTTCCTGATTTCTGCAAGCTGCCGGTAATCAGGCCTGAAATCATGACCCCATTCCGAAATACAATGTGCTTCATCGATAGTGAAGCAGTCAACTTTAATTTCGGTCAACAAATTCCTGATGCGATCCGTCATAAGCGATTCCGGGGCAACATACAACATTTTAGCCTCACCGCTCCGTACCTTTCGAACATTAATTTGGTACATTTCATCGCTGATTGAACTATTTAGCACCACAGCCGGTATTCCATAGGCGGTAAGCTGATCCACCTGATCTTTCATAAGGGAGATTAGCGGCGATACGACGATTGTCAAACCATCAAATATCATGGCGGGAATCTGGTAGCAGAGTGATTTACCACCTCCCGTGGGCATAATCACAAGGGTATCTCTCTGTACCAGTACATTTTTTATTACGTTTTCCTGAAGTGGCCGGAAATGGTCAAACCCGAACGTATTTTTTAAAATGCTTTTAGCTTTTTTTATCATTAGATCAGAAAATCATTTAGTGAAAATTTTAGCCTGCTCTATGTAAGATACCGGATATTGATTTCCCTTACAGAATTGATTGAATTTTTTTCTTTTCAACTCCCCGGCTCCACCCTGTCACACCAAGTACGATGTGTATAAGGGAAGGGAATTTTAAAAGAAAGAAATTTCAAGGCAGAATTATTAAAGTATGTCTGGTTAAAAGAATTAATTCAAAAGATCTTATCTTAGGCCTTAATCAGCCAAAATTTAAATATACAATCATGAACATAGATATTACCCAAACAAAAGAAAGCAGACTCTCATCTGTGGATTTTAATAACC
>CAYOLE010000046.1:0-17027 GCA_964404705.1 uncultured Rhodohalobacter sp.
CGATAGATTACACCGGGAGCTTTTCGTTCGAGTGGCAAGTTAATATTCTCACCGGCAATTGAGCCTTTTCCATCAACAGGACGGCCCAGTGGATCGATAACCCGGCCCAGAATATTTTCTCCAACCGGAAGTGAAGCAATAGTTTTTGTTCGTTTAACGGTATGACCTTCTTCAACAGGAGTAGATTTACCAAATAGCACAATACCGGCATTATCCTCTTCCAGGTTAAGTACCATACCGCGGATCGGATTTCCATCCTGATCTAAAGATTCTGGCAGCTCAACAAGTTCACCAGCCTGCACCTTAGATAAACCGTAAACACGTGCAATACCATCCCCTACCTCAAGAACGGTTCCCATATCGTAGGTTTCGGCATCACTATCGAATCCGGAAAGTTGTTTTCTTAAAATATTTGAAACTTCATCAGGTCGTACATGACTCATATTCGTATCTATTTTTTATACTGCAGTATTTACTGCAAACTGATTTTTAAGCATTCTGATTTTATGTTTTACTGAACCGTCGATAACGGTATCGCCTATTTTCACTATAAGTCCGCCAATCAGGTTGCGGTTTACCTTAATATCCATCTCTACCTTTTTGCCTGTTTTTTCAACAAGTTCATCCTGAAGAGCTTTTTTCTGCTTTGCATCCAATTCAAAAGCGGAGACAACATCAACCCGGATAATTCCCATATGCTCGCTATAGAGCTCCAGAAAACCTGTGCAGATATCTTTTAGGAGATTTTCTCTTCTTTTTTCAGATAAAAGACGCAATAAACCCATCGTTTCATTTGAGATATGTTTCCCAAAAATATCAGACAAAGCTTTTAATTTGTCTTCACTTTTTATGATGGGGCTTTTAAGGAAAATTCTGAGATCATTTGAATCTTCAATGGTTTTATAAATAGACCGGATATCTTCTTTAACCTCCCCGAGCTTATCCTGCTCCAATGCAGATTGCAGAAGTGCTTTAGCGTATCTTCGGGCTGCTTTTGAAACCATTTGCTTCCTCTAATTTTTGGAAATATCGCCGATGAACTTATCAACAAGCTTTTTGTTTTTGGCCTGATCCAGTTCCGCTTCAATTATTATAGAAGCTGACCGCACAGCAAGTTCTGCAACTTCATTTCTGAGTTCGATGAGAGCCTGTTTTTTCGCCTGTTCCACCGAGCGTTTTGCATCTTCTACAATTTTACCGGCTTCTTCCCTGGCTTTTTCAATCTTATCGGCGCGCAGAAGTTCTGCTTCTTCCAGCGCTTCCTTTCGGATCTTCTGAGCCTGGATTTCAGCTTCTTTCAGCGCTTTCTTATTGTCTTTGGAGATTTGTTCTGCTTTGGCAAGTGCCTGTTCAGCAGATTCAAGTGAATCTTTAATCCTTCTCTCCCTTTCATCCAGCGCTTTCATAATAGGAGGCACCGCGTATTTTCCCATAACCAACAAAAATACAACCATGGATATTAATACCCAGATTGCGAAACCTGTATTAAAGGAAAGGATGCCTCCGTTTGCTATAAAGATCATTTTCTAGTGTGTTAAATTTAGGCAGTAATACCAAGAGCCATAATGGCGGTTACCACGGCTGCAAAGAGAGCAACACCCTCAATAAATGCTGCCGTCAAAATCATAGCGCCGCGAATGTCTCCTGCAGCTTCTGGCTGACGGGCAATACTTTCTACCGCACCTTTACCGATCAAACCAATTCCGATCCCGGCACCGAGTGTAATTAGTCCAGCTCCAATTCCTGCTCCTAATAATCCCATATCTTTTTACCTTTATTATTTAGTTAAATTATAGTATTTGTTATGTATTAACTTCGGTTGCTGTTGCAACACTTGTTTCATGATCTTCGTGATGATGCTCTTCTGCAGCCATCCCAATAAATACTGCAGACAACAGTGTAAAGATGTATGCCTGTAGAAGAGCTATGAAAGCTTTCAAAATGTAAAGCGCTGCTGTTAAAGAAACCCACACAACACTTGAGCCAACCCCAATCATTGGCCCGAAAATATCAGTGAAAATAAATATCAATCCAAGTATACATACAATCAGAATTTTACCTGAAAGCATATTTGCAAAAAGACGAATGGCAAGAGCAAACGGCTTGGTGAACATTCCAAGAATTTCCACCGGCGTTAGTATTATTCTGATCAATGGATTCACACCCGGAAACATAAATATATGTCTCCAATAGTCTTTTGATCCACTAAATTGCGTTATAACAAAAGTAATGGCGGCCAGTGTCGCCGTAACTGTTAAATCTGCAGTAGCAGATATACCCCAGGGCAGCAATCCAAACAGATTCATAAATGCAATCGCCATAAATACAGAGAACAGATAGGGTACATATTTTTTGTATATCCCGGATGGAATGTATTCTTTTGCTACATCGTCTCGGATAAAGACGAAGAAAACCTCAAAAATATTATGTGCAACACCCCGTGGTTCAACAGTTCTACCAACACCTTTTCTGTAGCGTCGTGCTGCCCAAATAGTACATATAAGAGTGAGGATAATTCCAAGCCAAACATATATCAGGTGAGAAGTTATAGACATATCAATAGATACAGGTACACCATCTGAACGTACAATAGATCCCTCAACACGCTGAAATTCACCGGAATCTAAAGCACTCTGAGTGTTAGGATAAAAATACCAATCCCCATCCACCAAAAAAATCCTGGGTAAAGGAATGGTGGCTCCCATAACTACAAGATAATCATGATCCAAAACCTTGCCCATTACATCAACTATTGGTTCGGCATCATCTGTATCAGATGTAGCATCATTTGCCAAAACTGAAGGGTTAAGCACCAATAAAATCAGAGAAAGAAATAGTAAGTGGCGCAAAGCTTGTGGCATGTTTTGGTTTACTTCAACCCAGTCGGTTTGTTAGTTCTTTATTCAATAAAATAATATTGATTACAGAATGACAAATATAAGAAATTAAAAAACTAACAGTAAAACTAAATTGGTCAAATTTTTCCGAAATCAGTAGTAGAATAAAGATGCCAAGTACTATTAAAAATCTTATAATCATAGCCGATATATAGAAAAGAAGAAATCGTTTCTCGTACCATTTTCCTGAGAATGATAAAGTTGCAAAATGTAGAAGAATTGTCAAAAGACCTACACCATATCCTGCAAACCACCCTGAGCGAAGTTCCTCAGGCAGGATTGTACCCATAATTACAAAAAAGAGAACCAGCCCTGCAAAAAGTATTCGTGCATGGCTGTAGTCAGACAGATTCATATTTATCTGAATTCAAATGCCGATTTTTAATTTATCGCCGGACTGAACTTTAACCCTCTTTTTACTCAACGACAATTACTGCAAAACATAATAAAATTACACCTGTTCAGGAATAACATACAACGGGTGCATTGAGAGATACAAACATGAAACCCGAATATCTTCATAAAAAATCGGATCAATGATAGAGTCAGTTGTTTCTTTCTTCTCCATCTTTACCCGACACATCCCGGGCTACACGAATCATTATTATAAGCATTGTTGCCACACCTATAAGTATACCAAGAAATGTAAACCAAGGCATAGTATCCCAGCTGCGATCAATCCAATATCCTGCCAATATAGGAAGACTTAATCCCGCGGCAATTTCTACTCCAAGTGATAAATATTGAAGGTACTGGCGATTTCCGGATCCTTTCACAAGGTTAGTTGGATGATACGTGATTTTTCATCATTGATTTTACTGCTTTTGGTGCAGATGCAGAATTGCTCTCAGGTTTTTTAGACGTTGTTACATCTGCCCCCATGCGGCAAGTACCATTCATTTCCGCACCTTCTTCTATAATGAGAATCTTGGCATAAATATCACCGGTAATTACGGCTGTTTGGCGCAAGGTTAATTTATTAGAAATGCGAATTTCTCCCTCCACTTTGCCGGCAATATCAGCATCCTTCGAGTTTATACCACCTTCAACAAATCCGCTTGATGTAACAATCATTTTGCCTTTAGAATTTACCTCACCATTTGTTTTTCCGGCAATACGGATATCGTTTTCAGTGTTTATGGTTCCATTTAGCGAAGTGCCTTCGCTAATCATATTCAGAGTAGGTGATTGATTTTTTGATACTGTCACGACTTTATTTTCCTCTTTTTTAAACATGATAATGTTAATTAATTAATTAAATACATTTCAGGATTTTGTGGTATCCCATTTTTCCAAATTTCCAGGTGCAAATGTGATCCGCTGCTAAGTACTCCGGAATCTGCAACGGTTCCTAGGATATCTCCTTTTAACACATAATTACCCTGTTTTTTCAGAATTTTAGATGCGTGCTTATACACAGTCACAATTCCTTCGCTGTGTTGAAGGTAAACTACATGACCAAAATTAATTGTCCAGTCAGTGTAGATTACGACCCCATCAGCCAGTGCTGTAAAGTTGGTATTAACTCTTGATGCAATATCTATGCCATAATGGCCTTTCTCCGGTTCGAAAGTTTGACTCAGTGATCCGCGAATGGGATAACTCGCTGGAAAATCGGGCGACTTATCCATTGATCCGGAAAATATAATTTCGTTTTCAGATAACATTTCATAGGCATGGATGAATTGTTCATCACTATAGCTTTGGCTTGGGCTCATGTGCTGGGATCTGTTAGATGTAGATACATCGAAGGTTGTATCAGGAACAGTTTGAAGTAGTTGTTTTATGTCGTTTAACTGCCGGTCTCTTGCCTCCAGAGAGTCCTGAAGTGACATCATACGTTCAGTGATTGCAATCGCTTCATTTTTTAATGATTCATCCTGCTGGCGCTGATACAAGGATCCTAAAGGTGTAGCAAAAAAGATAATTGTGGTAATTAAAACCGAGATAATCACCACAAAGAGAGTGATTTTGAGGATATCCTGTGCAGACAAATTAAATGAGCTGGAACCATCAGGATCTTGATCGTCCAGCACAACGACTGTCACCTCTCCTTTCCGTTCAGAAAATATTTTACGTATAAAATCCCACATAATCTAAAGTATCAATACCCCTATGATTAATAAAGTATTTTTATCGGCTCTGTTGCTTGCTCTCTTTATCAACCTGATCCAAAACCTCCGAAAGTATTTTAGTAGTATTAAAACGCTCGAACTGCTCTACAAATCCCTGATCGCCTGAAGGAAGTTTTTTTTGTTTCCAAAGCTCAAACAACTGTTCAATAGTATTAGCACCTTTCTCTATATCCTTGATTCCAACACATTTAGCAGCGCCATATTCGCTTAACAGATCGCGGGTAACTCCATCGGGAATATAGGCGATTATTGGTTTAAGGCTACCCATATATTCGAATACTTTGCCAGGTGTAACAGCATCAATATAATCACGATCGCCGAGCGTTAGAAAAAGCAAATCAGCATTTGCAAGGTTTTGAACAGCATTCTGATGTTCTACATAGCCAAAATCAGTAACTACAGAAGTAAGCTCAAGCCGGTTAATCATTTTCCAGTGAGATTGATCAAGTCCTCCCTGAAATTGAATTTCCACACAATCACGGAATTCAGAATTGCGGTCCATGATAATGCGAATCGATTGCAGAAACCAATCCGGTTTTCGGCTTCCGTAAAACAGTCCGCTATACAATATTGAAAAAGATTTAGGGTCTCCGCCGGGAATAACGTGCTCAAAATTATTTTTATCATACCCATTTGGAATGGTAGTAATAGCAGGACTATTATCTCCCAGCCTCTTCATGATTTTTTTGCGATAAGAGTTATTTACAACGGTGATATGATCTGCTCCGGCAAGAGTTTCAGCCTCAATATTTTTCATTTTATTATAATGCCAACTCGTGGGATAATAAATCAGATGGCTTTCCAGCCAGTCATCCCTCAGATCCAACACAATAGGAATTCCGGTTCTATCCTTAAGTTTTTTTGCAGCTACCAGGTTACTGTAGGGAGGAGCTGTGGCATATACAGCATGTATTGTCTCTTTGTTGATGATTTGCCCGCATTTATTCACTGCGTCATCAATCCAGCCTTTTTTATTATCCGGCAGGAAAAACCACGATGTAATCCACTTGAGAATTGAAGCTTTCCAGCGACTTTTTCGAAGCTGGTTTTTGATTCTTTTTGGTGATTTAAACAAAGATCGATTCTTAACACGTTCTACCCGAATAGCTGATTCTTTCAGCTCTGAGACCAGTGATCTATCGAACGTATGATACAGACCAGGGTCAGGTGCCACCACAATGGGCTCCCAACCCAGTTTTTTTAAATATTTAGCAAATTTCAGAGGACGCTGCACCCCACTCCCGCCCATAGGCGGAAAATAATACACCAGCAACAGAACTTTTTTCCTCAATGCTACGATACTGAGTAGTTAGGTGCTTCCTTTGTTATCTGTACAGAGTGTGGGTGACTCTCCCGATAGCTGGCTGCCGATATTTGCACAAATTCAGCTTTTTGGAGTTCCTGAATTGTCGCAGCACCTACATATCCCATTGCTGCCCGAATACCTCCATTCATTTGATGCACAACCTCACCAAGATAACCTTTAAAAGGAACCCTGCCTTCAATTCCTTCCGGAACAAGCTTTCTGAGGTCATCTTCCACATCCTGGAAATATCGGTCTTTTGATCCCTGCCCCATGGCACCAAGGCTACCCATTCCACGATATGATTTATATTTTCTGGATTCATAGATAATGGTTTCACCCGGACTTTCGTCTACCCCGGCGAACATCGATCCCATCATCACCGCATTTCCACCACCGGCAATCGCTTTTGGAATATCACCCGTTTGCTTAATTCCCCCATCAGCAATTAGACCGATGTTGTTTTTGGTTGTAAACTCAGCCACCTCCATTACAGCGGATAACTGCGGCACGCCAACTCCGGTTACCACCCGGGTGGTGCAGATCGATCCAGGTCCAACTCCTACCTTCACCACATCGGCTCCGGCATCAACCAGTGCTTCTGCGCCAGCCCTTGTGGCAATATTTCCACCTACAACATTTAAATCCCTGTATTCGGATTTTATCCTGGAAATCATTTTTAATACGCCTTCCGAATGACCATGAGCTGTGTCAACTGTTATGATATCGACACCAGAATCAACCAGGGCCTCCACTCTGTCCATTGTATCAGGGGTAACTCCTACGGCAGCACCCACTCTCAGCCGCCCCATTTCATCCTTACAGGCGTTGGGGAAGTTCATTTTTTTCTCGATATCCTTAAATGTAATCAAGCCGACCAGGATATTGTTTGAATCCACAATCGGAAGTTTTTCTACTTTATACTCCTGCAGAATCTTTTCAGCCTGTTTAAGGTCAGTACCTTGTTTAGCAGTTATCAATTCATCCTTGGTCATAATCTCACTTAGCGGCTTATCAACGTAGTGCTCAAACCGGAGATCACGATTGGTGACAATTCCGATCAGCTTATTATTTCCCTCAACTATTGGAATACCACCGATTTTATGCTTTCTCATGAGTGCACGAGCGTCCTTAACAGTAGCATCTTCAGGCAAAGTTACCGGATCTACTATCATTCCACTTTCACTTCTCTTTACCAGCCGAACATGTTCTGCCTGATCTTCTATCGACATATTTTTGTGCAGCATCGCAATACCGCCTTCCCGTGCAAGTGCAATAGCCATTCGATATTCCGATACCGTATCCATAGCAGCACTGATAATGGGAGTTTTCAGCTCGAGCGTGGGGGTCAGCATTACGGACAGATCTACTTCTCTTGGCAGAATTCGCGAATGATTGGGAACCAATAGCACATCATCGTAGGTGAGGCCCTGACGTGTAATTTTCTTAAATGGAGAGTGGTTACTCATAGCAGAAATCCTTTAGTTTACATTTTAGTAAAGATAAGGATTACAAAGCAACTTGCTCAATGATTCACACCCCTTTTTTCTCAGAGCCTTGTGATCTTTAATGCATCCAGAGCGTTTTGTAAAGAACAAATACCATCCTTATAACTGTTTACCCAAAAATCCACACTTTCTCTTCTTCGCTGAACCAGAGGGCAGCTGGTAGAATAGTTTCCCTGAAGTTCATCAATATAACCTTTCACATCTCCTTTTATCATATATTTCATTTCTTCAGGCAGATTTCCCCAGCCCAGCAGATCAAACATTTGCTGGATCTGGCGGTGTTCGAGCTCTGCTTCTCTGAGTATGGACCGAAGTACAGGTTCAGGGCGAAAAGGTGATTGGGTTTTTAGAGCTGCATTCATCATGATATGTGGGTTTATTTAAAGTTTACCCAATATTACAGCAGAAGTGTGACATCATTATGTCACCCTATTTTTTAAATTTACTCGATTACACTTTTTTCAATCGATAAGATTCTGCTGGATGCAGCCGTGGATTTTAATGTTGGTGGAGTGCCTGGTGTTTGAGACTCTTTTATCAATCATACTTGCTAATTCTTTAAATCCCAACCCGGTCAAAAATCTCATCAACTCGTCGTGTATGATGATTGAGATCGAACGCCTCTTCGATCTCAGCAGCCGATAAAAGATTCCGGATCGTAGAATCCGCCTCAACAAGCGGACGAAATGCGGTTTGATCGGCCCATGCTTTCATCGCCAGTGGCTGAACGGTATCGTATGCATTTTCGCGCGACACACCTTTATCGATCAACATTAAAAGCAGGCGTTGCGAAAATACAAGACCATGGGTTTTCTCCATATTGGCCTGCATTTGATCAGGATAAACCATTAGCTTTTCGATCACGCCGGCAAACCGGTTGAGCATGTAGTCTAACAAAATAGTGGCATCAGGCAATATGATTCGCTCCACAGAAGAATGAGAAATATCCCGTTCGTGCCAGAGCGGCATATTTTCATACGCCGAAATCATATACCCGCGCAAAACCCTGGCACACCCTGTTATGTTTTCCGAACTAATTGGATTCCGTTTATGCGGCATTGCAGACGACCCTTTTTGGCCTTTCCGGAAAAATTCTTCCGCTTCCCGAAGCTCCGTTCTCTGCAGATGTCGAACTTCTACAGCTATTTTTTCAAGAGTACCTCCAATAACCGCAAGGGTAGCCATATAGTAAGCATGGCGGTCGCGTTGAAGTGTTTGGGTTGATATTGGGGCGGGATGAATCCCAAGCTTTTCGCAGGTATATTTTTCAACTTCTGTGGGAATATTGGCAAATGTACCCACTGCACCGGAAAGTTTTCCAAACTCAACATCCCTGGCAGCTGCATCAAAACGCTCCAGATTACGCTGCATCTCGGCATACCAAAGCGCGCATTTCAATCCAAAAGTAGTAGGCTCGGCATGCACACCGTGCGTTCGCCCCATCATCACCGTAAATTTATGCTTTTTCGCTTTTTCTCTTAATGCGTCAAGCATTCTATTGAGACCTGTCCGCAGAATTTTATTGGCTTGTTTTAGGCGATAACCGTTGGCCGTATCCACCACATCGGTTGAAGTCAGACCATAATGCACCCACTTTTTTTCGTCGCCCAGGCTTTCGGAAACCGAACGGGTAAAGGCCACCACGTCATGGCGGGTTTGCTGCTCAATTTCGTGAATACGATCCACATCAAAAACAGCATTTTCATAGAGTTTATCTACATCATCAGACGGGATTTTACCGAGTTTACTCCATGCCCAGCAGGCGGCAAGCTCCACATCCAGCCACGCCTGAAATTGATTTTGTTCTGACCATATTTCTGACATCTCCGGGCGGGCATATCTTTCTATCATAAATTTTAAACAATTATTGAACTGGTATTTTTAGTATGGTACCTGATTCGATGGTTTCATCCAACTGTACCTGGTTGATAATAGCTAACCGTTCGTGGTCCATATTCATGGGGAGTTCATCAGGCAAAAAGCTTCGAAAAGTACCGGACCGATCTGTTCTGACAAGCTGAACTCTTACCGGGTTAATATTTAGTATGGATTGATCTGTTAATCGATCAAACTCACGAGGAACCCCATTCAAAATATCTTCATAATTGGAAAAATTACCCACGGAAGTATAATTAACAAATCTGTAAATCCTGCCATCAAACTCCACGGAATAAATAATTGCACGCAAATCTCCCTCCTGCTGCGATGCAGTAATATCCGCTTGATATGCAGTATGAGATCCACTGCTTACAGCTTCAGACTGACTATTAACTGATATTCCTTCCTGCTGAATCATATTTTGTACGGATTCCCGGGCTGATTGTGCTTCGCCATCAATACTCATTATTACAACCGCATCGTTTTCATTGCTTACAAGTACTACTTGTTGCGGCTGGTTAATAAGCTCCCACTGTTGTGGAATTGGAAATTGAAATTCCAAATCCGGATGTACAAACATATTACCTTCGGCATATCCCTGTCGTGGATCTTCACCCAAAACCATTCCTTCCAACCGACTGAGGTATTCTTCCTGATTCCGAATTGTTTGTTCATATCCTTCCTGGCGCCATTCTTCGGCTAATTCTGGAATGTTTTGTTCCCGTTCACCGGGATCAGGGTGAGTGGAAAGAAAAGTCGGAACAGACTGCCCTGATTCTTCTGATATTCGCTTCAAACTTGTAAAAAATTCAGCACCTTCTTCGGCAGCATAACCGTGCATTGCCGAATATTCAACTCCCAATTCATCCGATTCACGTTCTGCTTCCCTGCTGTAACTCATAAATATAAGCTGTGCAGCCTGACTGCTTAAATTCAGTATACTTTGTCCCGGAAGACCTAATAGTTCCTGCCCAAGAACTGCACCACCAATTACTGCAATTTGCCCCAGTGTTTGTTGAAATGCACGCTGAGAAGCATGTCTGGCGGCAACGTGCCCAATTTCATGGCCAAGAACAACTGCCAGTTGTGCTTCATTGTTTAAGTGAGCCATCAAACCACGGGTTACATAAACATATCCCCCCGGCAGGGCAAAAGCATTTACAACCGGACTGTCAAGTACACGAAAATAAAATTCAGTTTCGCGAAACTTTTGTTCTGTATCCTCTCTTCTCATATGGCTTTCTGCAAGAACTATTTCACCCAATTCCGTAATATAGTTTGCAACCTCTTCATCCTCATACAGGCCAAACTGATTTACAAGTTCCTGGTCAACTTCCTGGCCGATCTGTACCTCCTGTTCCCACGAATATGCCAACAAACGCGAGTTTCCTGAAACAGGATTTTTCTGAACAGTGCAGGAACTTATAAATATAAATACCGATAGATATAGAAGTGAATGTTTTATTATTTGTCTCATGATTTATAATCTTATTTAATAATTGATTAAATATACAACATCAAAAAGTGTATAACATCTTCTTTTAATCTTTAATCACAATGTCTCCCTCTGATTTATTGAGCTCCATAATATTCAACAGGTGATTATATATAATGTATAGAGCCATGGTGTCCATTGTGCAATATCTTTTCATTAGAACAGGTACTACTTCTGATTGTTCCTCACTCAGCACTCCGGCTTTCAGGCACAGATAAGCATGCATAGCTGTAATTCCATCCTCAATTCTGGATCTATTATCCGATATCTGATAATATGGATTCAGAATATTTCCCTTTTTATCTTTTTTAAGCAGATCTATTGTTATATCTCCCACTTGAAACTCAGTTTTATCAATCGTGCCCAGCGATGATTCAACATTCAGTACGGCCAATAAAATTTGTTTCAAGCTAAGTCCGTGGTTCATGAAGCGATTGTAATATCCATCACGTAAAATTACACTTAGATCCAAAAAGCGATGTCCGGATCTTGCAGACTTCACCTGTAGATATTGCTCAAGAATTTTTATTTCATAGTCGTTTTTAGCCCTATCCCTTAGCATCTCATGATGTAATTTATGTAACGACTGCCGTTCAAATGGAGAATATTGTACGATTGTTCCTTTGCTGAAGGATGGAATTTTGGCAAGTGCCGCTATCAATTCATGAGGAATTCTTGATTCCGGATTTTGATCGAGCCATTGTGTGTGCTGTAGTTCACCATTTTTAAATTGTGTGTGACACGAAAACTGAAATAGGACTGGCTCATACGGTCGTTTTCCTTTTTGAAATGGAACCGCATGAGAAGCGGCCTCAAAATCGAGGAAGTGAATCGGGTATTCAAGCCCTGTAAGTTCATCTACGCATGCTTTTGCAAACACAAGAGGCAATTTCTGGTTTCTGGCCTCAAGGAGCTGCATCGCTTTTCGATGATAGATTGCAATTTTATTACCAGTATGTTGCATAACCTCATCTGCGGTATTCAGCCCCTTAGCCTGTGAGAACTTCTCCTGGTACATCTGCTGCTGCAAATCGTCAATACCTACATGGTGGCCAATTAGATCAAGCTGATGCCTGTCACCCTTCAGCACTTCCTCATCAGAGAAATGCAAGTCCCAGCAACCGGGTTTTCCCTCCTTAAATGTTCTTCTGAATGCACAATTTCGGCAGGCTTCATGCACAGTATCTACATAAGCTTTTTCTTCGCCTTTTTTCATTTTCTGAATTGTCTTAATTGCATCTAAGATAGATAAGCCACTAAATACAGAATGTGAAACTTCGTCAGGAATTTCGTTCATTATTTTTTGAACAGCCGCAGTGCCATCATAAGAGGCAAAAAGCTCCATCAACTCTTCAAGTACCTCTTTATCAATATTCCGTTTTCCCTGTGTCTTTTGATAAAGCTGATCCATTTTTGCCTTATAGGATTTTTGAGGGAACAGAAACCTGCAGCGAATATTTATGTGTGGATACACCAATTGCAGAACATAACATCTATAAGCTGCCATCAAAAGATACCGGCTCAGTGATTTCCCAAGCGGTTTTCTATCAAAGATAGAAGAGATTCCTCGTTTTACTGCCTTGCTATGCACTTGCAGTACAGAAATCTCATTTTTTTCTTTGATCAGGATTGGAATGCGGGCGCGAATGTTTTCGTGATTTACAACAGCACCACAAATAGCCGCGTAATCCTCTTTAAGCCAGATTTCCGTTTCCTTTGCAGCCTCATCCGTTCGATCTGAGGTGAATTGAATATTCTGGTATTGCTGAGCTATTGCTTCCCGGAGCATCCGTTTTGTTTTGCGCCTGAAAAGATCCTCGCGCTGCTCATTAAACCCCTCCTGCAAAAGAAATGATCGTTTTAACGGACAGGATATCGTTTCTCTGAATATATAATCCCTGATATGAACAGATCCAGTTTTTCTCAAGTAATAGAGCCAATAATATTTACTTCCGGATTAAGATCGATGCCGAATTTTTTTTTCACTGAATCACGGATTGTCATCGCGTGTTTATAGATTTCCGGCCCGGTGGCACCTCCCAGATTTACCAACACAAGCGCCTGATTTTTATATGTGCCTACATTTCCTGCCTGTTTGCCTTTCCAGCCTGCCTGATCAATAAACCACGCTGCGGGCAGTTTAAATTTCCCGTTACCCATTTTATAAGAAGGTACATCAGAATATTTTTCTTTCAGCTGAAGAAATTTTTTCTGAGAAACCACTGGGTTTTTAAAGAAACTGCCTGCATTTCCGATTTTTGCAGGATCAGGCAATTTAGACTTACGAATTTCAACAACGGCATCAAATATATCCCGTATTCCAGGTTTAAGAATTCTCTTATTCTGCAGATGATCGGAGAGTGCCTTGTAACTTGTTTCCAGTCTGTGATTCTTCACAGTAAGGCGAAGCGTTATATCGCAAATAATTCGCCGGTTTTTCAACTCATTTTTAAAAATGCTGTCGCGATAACCGAATTTACAATCTTCTTTTTCAAACGTTTCAAAATCACCGGTTTCACAATTGAAGGCAGTAAGTTTTTCAAAACAATCTTGAAGCTCCACACCGTAGGCTCCGATATTTTGAATCGGCGCGGCCCCGACAGTTCCCGGTATGAGGGCAAGATTCTCAATTCCTCCATAGTTCTTTTTTACGGTTCTCTGCACAAGATTATGCCAATTTTCCCCGGCACCTGCCGTAATAATGCAATCTCCATTTTTGGATTGTTGAAAATTAACACCGCTAATTGAAATTTTAAGCACCGGCTCATCAGGATTGTCTACCAACAGAAGGTTGCTTCCTCCACCGAGTACAACCGGATCATACTCCTCGAAAAATCCACGAGAGTACAGGCCCTTCAATTCGTCTCTTTTTGTAATATTTACGAATTGTTCAGCAATGGCATGAACACCCATCGTGTTCATGCTTGTGAGATCAACATTCCTTTCGATCACCGGCATTTCTATTTTTTTTTGCGAAATAGCACTCATTTCTCTGCCTGATTTTTTTCTGTTACAGATCGATTCCTCACTTTAACTCTCACTTTTTTTACCCTGTTATTTTGAAGCGAATGTATTGTAAGTTCAAGATTCTTATATATCAATCGTTCTCCCACATTTGGAATGCGTTCAGTGAGATGGTAGACTAATCCTCCAAGTGTTTCAAATTCATCATCGGGTGATGAGATTTTAACATCAAGAATATCGTCCAGGTCATCAAGATCAATTTTAGCATCAAAGACATACACACCACTTTTAAATTTGGTGAAAAGTTTTTCTTCCGTATCGCCATATTCATCAACTATATCACCGACAATCTCTTCCAGAATATCGTCGAGTGTTACAATTCCCTCCGTTCCCCCATATTCATCCACTACGATTGCAATATGAGTTTTTTCGTGCTGAAAATCCCTGAGCAGATCATCAAGCTTTTTTGTTGCGGGGATAAAAAGTGCTTTCCTGGCAATTGTTTTCCAATTAATCGTGGTATTCTGTAAATCGGTGTTGATGTAGGGCAAGACATCTTTAGCGTAAATTACACCAATTATGGTATCCAGATCATTCTCAAATAAAGGCATGCGTGATAAGCCCTTTTCTTTTATGATTTCGATGACCTCAGGCAAAGTGGAATCTATTGAAACAGCAACAATATTTACTCTTGATGTCATTATTTCGCGCACCGCAATATTTCCAAACTCAATAACATTTTCAATAATCTCTCTTTCGTCCCCATGAATAGAGCCTTCCTGCTCACTCACTTCAGCCATTGTTTTAATATCTTCGGTCGTCATTCTGCTTGATGGCTTAGGAAGAGACTTTTCCAGTTTCATGGTACTTTCTGCAATTAATTTTGAAACCGGATTAAGCAACCAAAAATTTGCATAAATAAATGTACACATCCGGCGTGATACTTTTAATGGATTGTTGATTGCTATTACCTTTGGTGTTATTTCACTTAAGATTAAAATCATAAATGTAAGAACTACGATTTCAATCGCATACACAATTGTCATTGGCAATCCATAGTACATTGCAATTTTTCCGGTAATTACAGCTGCCAGTACGGATGTAACAATATTTGCGAATGTGTTACCAATAAGAATGGTAGCCAGAAGCCGCCTGGGTTTTTCAAGCATTTTTATGATGCGAGAGTCTTTAGTTTGATAATCAGGATCCCGATTCAGTTTATCGAGCTGATTTACAAGTGAAAAGAAAGCAACTTCCGATCCTGAGTAGAGCGCACTTATTAGAAGACCAAGAATCATGATAGCAGCTTCTATTGATATCGTGAATACATTTAAAGTTTCACCATATTCGGCTGTTGCAAACATGATTTGTCTGAAAAGAAAATATATCGGGTTCCCGGGAGGTTCGTCCAATGATTCCAAATAGCTGTATTAAAAAATTTTGTTCAGGTAAAGTTTAATAAAAAAAGGTGACAGTCAAATGAACTGCCACCCAAGGTATGATTTTTAGTACTGATTTATAGTTATTTTGCGCTTAAAACGGCAAATCATCATCCATATCGTCAAAGTTGTTATCGATATTAACATTGCTGCCCATTGGCTGGTTGCTGCTTTTCTGTGAAGCTGTTGCCGATGAACCACCACTATCTCCGCGACTGTCGAGCATTTGCATATTAAAGGCTTTTATTTCGGTGGTATATTTTTTTTGGCCATCTTTGTCTTCCCATTGCCGGGTTTCTATTCGCCCTTCAAAATAAGCAAGTGATCCTTTCTTTAAATATTCCTGGCAAATTTCTGCCAGTCGGCCCCAGGCTACTATACGATGCCACTCTGTGCTTTCCTGCTGTTCTCCGTTTCTATCTTTATAACGTTCAGTAGTTGCGACACTTAAATTAGCAACCGCAGTATTTGATTGTGTATATCGAACTTCAGGATCGGCTCCGAGTCTTCCGATAATCATTGCTTTATTTAGTGAACTCATATATGACTCCTCGTTTTTGTTTATGTTTAAATTCTATTTGTATGAGCAAAAAATTGCCGATGCCTTACACTTTTTTTTAACGAAGAGCATCTTCAAGTACTAATGATGCCTCGCTGCCTTCATCCCTGTATTTGATAATAAGGGGGCATGAAACACTTAATCCCTGGGTTTTTCCCCAGCTGCTGGATACCGGCCGTGAGCCGGGAACAACTACAGCCCTTTCAGGAATGGGTGCACCTTTACCTAATAATACTTCATTGATACAGTCGTAAACCGGTATCGATTTCGAAAGTATAACCCCAGGTGCAATTACTGCTCCCTGTTTTACTAATATTCCTTCCACAATTACTGAACCTGCACCAATAAAGCAATTATCCTCAATCACAACCGGACTCAATCCTACGGGTTCAAGTACACCTCCTATTTGAACGCCGGCCGAAAGATGCACATTTTTTCCAATCTGTGCACAAGATCCCACAAGCGCATGGCTGTCTATCATTGAACCTGAATCAACATACGCACCGGTATTTACGTAAGCAGGTGGCATTATTATAACACCCTTCGCAACATAAGCACCACGGCGAATGGATGAACCACCTGGTACAAGTCGAATTCCCTCATCGGGATGCAATGCTCTCGGTGGCAGATTATCCTTGTCAACAAATCCTTCGTAAATTCCACCGTAGCTCACATTTTTACCGGCTTTAAAAGCGGCAAGTATTGCCTCTTTAACCCTTACATTTGCAACCCAGCTTTCCCCTTCCGGTGTTGCGGCCCTAATGGTTCCTTCTTCAAGTTGATCTAATATTTTTTCCCAGCTCATACGTTATTTTTTTTATACCAGTTTTTAATTTCTGAATCGATCTG
>CAYOLE010000047.1:0-5674 GCA_964404705.1 uncultured Rhodohalobacter sp.
AACTCATCCGATGACTATTCCCTGCAACCAAACTTTTACAGTTGACATAACACTAACCTAATACACACTATTTAGTCATTTGGATCTATATTCCTTTTATATTCGGTTCCTGCTTCATGAGGCTCCAGATTTTTTTCCTTCATTTTTAATTTCATCAGTTCATCAAGCCTTGCAGGTTTAATCAGGGGGCCGAGAGATTCCAGATAGGACAGGTCGGCTCCTTTCTGATAGATTGTAAAATCTCCAAGATGGTCGCGAAAACTCTTGAGAGGCTGGCCTAAACGCAAAATACCCAACTCACGACTTCTTCTTACTTTTTCCATGTTGATTTCTATCGGGATAAACTCCTCTGTAGAATCGGCCTGATAAATAATTCTTCCATCCGGTCCGCAAATAATAGACCGCCCGCTCCCCCCTGATTCCAGACCGTTAATATCAAAAAAGTAGCATTGATTTGTAGCTGCTGATGCCCTTGCAATGGAAAGTTCAATTTCGCGATCAATGGTTCCCGTTAAGGTGGGGTGGAGAATAACTTCAGCACCCATTACAGATAATGTTCTAATAGTTTCGGGAAACCACATATCATAACAAATAGAGACACCAAATTTTCCTACATCTGGAACCTCGAATACACAAAAATCTTTGCCCGGTTTTACTCCTACTTCATAAGGATAAAAGGGAAACATTTTACTATATCTTGCCACCACCTCACCTTCTGGATTGTAAACGGTTGCTGTATTATAAATCTCATCTCCTCTTTCTTCGAAGATGGATCCCGGCAATAGCCAGATACCATGTTTTTTAGCCATTTTTTTCATTTCGAGCTCAAAAGGCCCGTCAATCTCCTGTGCAGTATGAATCAGAGGTCCGTACGCACATAGTTCGCTAAAAACAACCATTTGAACCCATGGGTAGAGATTCATGAGAATATCCAGCTTCACCTTCATCATCTCTACGTTTGATTGTCTCGCATACACCTTCATTTGAACACCAGCTATTGCAAATGGCTTCATGCCTTAACCCCACACGCTTTAAGAGTTTCTTCTTCAAGTATATCCAGACCCTGATTAAGCTGTTCATCGCTAATTACCAAAGGAGACAGAATTCGAAGTACATTTTTGTATGTGCCCGCGCTTAGTAAAACAAGTCCCCGGTCGGCACAGGCACGTACAATTGCTGTAGTGATCTCACCATCCGGCTGCCGGGGATCACCGTCTTTTACAAACTCAAGCGCAAGCATGGCCCCGACACCCCTAACGTCACCAATCTGTGAACATTTATCCTGAAGTTTTTCCAATCTGTTTCTTGTTATTTCCCCAACCTCAACCCCGCGTTTGTTTAAATCAATCTCTTCCATGTACTTAATCGTGGCAAGGGCAGCAGCACAACATACCGGGTTGCCGATATAAGTTCCCCCAATAGTACCCGGTGCGGCTGCGTCCATCACGTCAGCCCTTCCTAAAATAGCAGCAACCGGCATGCCTGAAGCCATAGACTTTGCATATGTTGAGATGTCCGGTGTGATATCATAATTTTGCCAGCACGCCCAGTTTCCGGTACGGCCAAAACCACTTTGCACTTCATCAAAAATCAGCATGATTCCATGTTCGTCGCAAAATTCCCTTAATCCTTTCAGGTATTTTTCAGGAGCCGGATTAATGCCGCCTTCTCCCTGAATAGGTTCCAAGATTACAGCAGCCACATTGTTCGGATCTACCATATTGCGGATACTTTCATGCAGGCGTTTTAATTCCCAGTCCACAAACTCATCCATATTACCCTTGCGGTTGTAACGGTAGTAATTAGGGAAAGGCAAACGATAGACTTCAGGTGCAAACGGGCCACAATTGAGTTTATAATCAATCTTGCTGGTCAGTGTCATTGCCATCATAGTGCGGCCGTGAAATCCTCCTGTATAACATATAATTGCCTGACGCTTCGTTGCCTGACGTGCAATTTTTATAGCATTTTCTACTGCTTCAGCTCCTGTACTAACGAGCATCGCTTTTGTCTTATCCCCATGAGGAAATATTTCAGCCAGCTTTTCACACAGCTCGATATACGGTTCATAGGTAACCACGTTAAAACTGGTATGAATATATCTTGCAGCCTGATCCTGAATAGCCTGCACCACAGAATCAGGACAATGTCCGGCATTCACCACACCGATACCGCCGGCAAAATCAATCCATTCTTTTCCATCTGCGTCTGTAATAACAGCGCCTTTTGCGGATGCTACCGTAGCTGTGTTAAACACTCCCACGCCATTGGCTACTACAGCTTTCCTGCGTTCGAGAAGTTTATCTGAATTGGTTTTATTGTATGACATTCCTCTTGATAATTGTGATAAGTATTTTTTTTGCGTTGCCTGAATTTTGCATTTCTTTTTATTGATATGGGAGTTAATTGCAGGAGACTCTGCAACGCCTCCTTATATAACATCCGGTAATGACCGAACTATTCGTGAAAGGCCATTTATACTTTTTTAACAAGCAAATTTAAGTAAATAAAGCAATACTCACGCAAGTTACTATAAATATAAAAATTATCCGTACCTTAAAGTTCACTTTTCAAAGCCCGCACTTTAGAAGCGGGCTTTTTTCATTTTATCCCCTATATGTCATTTACATCACTGAAGCTCATTGATCCCATCCTCAGATCATTAAAAGAAGAAGGATATACAACTCCAACGCCTATTCAATCACAAGCTATTCCCATCGCCCTCAGAGGTACTGACCTTTTGGGATGTGCTCAGACCGGTACCGGAAAGACAGCTGCATTTGCAATTCCTATACTACAATTGCTGAGTGCAAACAAGAGTACGGATCGCAACCGTAAAATCAAAAGTCTGATTGTTACGCCCACCCGTGAACTGGCTATCCAGATTGATGAAAGTTTTCAAAATTATGGCCGGTATACCGGTTTAACCAGCACGGTTATCTACGGTGGAGTGAATCAAAAAAGCCAGGTTAAGAAGCTAAAGCAAGGGGTTGATATATTAACAGCCACACCCGGCCGCCTGCTCGATCTGATGAACCAGGGTTTTATCTCACTATCTGATATTGAAATTTTTGTACTGGATGAGGCCGACCGCATGCTCGATATGGGCTTTATTCATGATGTGAAAAAGTTACTTGCCGCACTCCCACGAAATCGCCAGACTCTTTTCTTTTCGGCCACCATGCCGCCTGAAATTATTAAACTATCCGGTTCCATCCTTCGATACCCCGAAAAAATTGAGATTACACCTGAGGAACCAACCGTTGAGGCGATCAGTCAGGGAATCTACTTCGTGGATAAAGGCAATAAAAAGAACTTGCTGATTGAGGTTTTGCAGGATGATGATATAACATCAGCCCTTGTTTTTACCCGTACAAAACACGGTGCGAATAAAATTGTGAAACTTCTGAATAAAAACAGTATTGATGCTGAAGCTATTCACGGAAATAAATCTCAGACTGCACGGCAACGTGCGCTGGGCAACTTTAAAGATCAGACAACCCGGGTACTTGTGGCTACCGATATAGCGGCGCGGGGCATTGATGTGGATGAGCTTCAGTATGTAATCAACTATGAAATACCAAATATCCCCGAAACGTATGTACACCGCATTGGCCGTACAGGCAGAGCCGGATCTGACGGAACAGCTCTATCTTTTTGTGATGCAGTGGAAAAAGCCTACCTGCGTGATATCGAAAAACTGATCGGCAAAAAGATCCCGGTTATTGACGAGCATGATTTTCCATTGGTTGATCACAATCCACCCGAGCCGCAAAAACAGCAGTCACGTAAGTCATCCAAGAGCCGCAATAAGGGTAGTAATCAGAAAAGCAAACGGGCACGTTCGAAGTCAAGCCGATCAAACAAAAAAAGATTCAGAAGTCAGGGATAATCTGAATCATTACCTGAGTTCGATTCATACGCCAAAATTTTTCAATTGTCATGCCGTGCTCCGAAACGGCATCTGCTGATCATGAAAAAGACGGGATTTTCCGCCAGCCCGCAGAATTAAAAAATGTTTGGGCGAAGGGAAATGACAAGATTGAACTGGTTAATATCGATACTTCGGTTAATCGAACTCAGATTTATTAAATTCTGATCACTCAGATTTTTTACGAATGACACCCGCGGGCAGCAGCTCATTTCGCTGGCCATCTTCAATCACTGCCTGTCCGTTTACAATCACCCAGTCAAATCCCTCTGCATAACTGTGTGGATTCTCGAAAGTAGCCGTATCGCGTATGTTATCGGGATCAAAAATAAGCAGGTCGGCAGCAAAGCCTTCACGGATCAGGCCCCGCTGAACATCTGTTTTTGATGTGTCGGTGAGACCCAGGGTTTCTGCCGGCAGTCCGCTCATTTTGTAGATCGCTTCTTCAAAAGGAAGTAACTCTTCCTCATTCACATACTGCCGAATGATTTTTGCAAAACTTCCATAACCACGCGGATGACGCATGCCGGGACTTCCGTCTGAGCTGACCATCACATGAGGATCGACCAAAAAACGCCTCATCACATCTTCATCCATCACAAAATAGGCGGCACTGGCCCCATCCGGACCGATATCATCAATCAGCACATCTTCGAATGGTTTATCGAGTTCTTCGGCAACCTCGGCGAGTGTCATACCGGCCCATGGATCGGTTCCAAACAGCGTGGCTTCCGGGCCGTTTCTCATATCAACGCGGTTCCGAAGATATTCTTCCAAATCGTCTCTTCTGTTCTCTGCAATCTCATCAAAATCATTCGGCGGCAGTGCCCATTCAGGAAAAACAATGGAGATTCCGGTAAAACTGGCTGTGTAAGGATAAACATCTGCCGTGACTCCCAAACCTTCTTCCCGGGCTTCATCCATCAATGCCAATATATCTTCAGCCTGTTGAGGATCATCGCCAAATACAATTTTGATGTGTGATGCATGAACTCTGGCGCCGGATCCCCGTCCCTGATTAAGCAATTCCGTCACAGAATCTTCTATTTTATCGTCATCCTCATTTCTCATATGGCTCATAATCAATCCATCTGCTTTAGCAACCGGTTCGGCAAGCGCAATTAATTCATCAAGATCGGCAAATGTGCCATGATCGTACTCGAGTCCTGTAGTCATACCAAATGCGCCATCTTCCAATGCAACTCTTAAAATCTCTTGCATTTCTTCAATGTAAGAAGATGCCAGTCCTGCCCGTCGCGGTGCATTTACCCGTTGGCGGAGTGCATTATGGCCTGCAAAGTATACTATATTCGGACCGGTTCCCTGCTCATCAACTTCATTCATCCAGCCACGAACATCGTCAAGTCCCGGACTTCTGCCATCCTGGCCAAGGCTGATAGTGGTTACACCCATCGACAGAAAGTTATCGAAGCGGGGAGTGTCAAGAGGATTTCCATGCGAGTGCGTATCGATAAATCCCGGTGAGACCACTTTCCCTTCTGCATCTATTACGTCAGTGACTCTGTCGTGGTTAACGTTTACATCGCCAACTTCAACAATTATTCCATTTTGTATCAAAATGTTGCCCTGAAAGGATTCCCCACCACTTCCATCAATAATAGTGGCATTCGTTATCAACAGATCGTTAGTTGGTTCAGCAGCCTGCCCCGCACATGAAATAATAACGAGTGATAAGACAAGGAGACGAAGAGCAATTTGTAGCATTTGAGATATTTGTTTTCT
>CAYOLE010000047.1:5774-8623 GCA_964404705.1 uncultured Rhodohalobacter sp.
TTTGATGCCGATCGTTTTTCACGATCGATACGCCGCTGCTCAGTCTCCTGCTGCTCTTTAAGTTCGCGGTACTCCATATAAGTACCGTGGTGATCATGTATCACCCCATTACCTTCAAAAACAAAATAATGCTCCACCAGTTTATCCATAAAAAACCTGTCGTGAGATACTATAATCAGGCATCCGCCGAAGTTTTGCAGGAATTCTTCCAGTTTCTGCAGCGTCATCAGGTCGAGATCGTTTGTTGGCTCATCAAGAATCAAAAAGTTGGGATTTTTGATGAGAACCATCAGCAGCGAAAGTCTTCTTTTTTCTCCACCGCTGAGTTTGCTTACCGGGGTATATTGAAGTTTGCCAGGAAACATAAAGTGCTCTAAAAACTGAGAAGCCGAAATCTGTTTTCCATCCGACAACTCTATTACCGATGCCACTTCTTTTACCACTTCAATCGGGCGCAGATCTTCATCAAAATCCACTTCCTGCTGGCGATAATGACCAAATTCTATCGTTGCTCCTGTATTAATTTCCCCGGAATCGGGCTTTTCTTCCCCGGTAATAATTTTCAGAAATGTACTTTTGCCGACTCCATTTTTCCCGATAATTCCGATTCGCTCTCCTTTGTTAAACGAGTAAGAGAAATTGTCAAGAATCGTGAGGTCATCGTACGATTTTGAAATATTTTCAAGTTCAAGAACCTGTCCGCCTATCCGCCGTGACGATACGTCAAGCTCCAGCTCTCCATCATCGGTATTTCCGGTAACTTTGTCTTTGGTTTGATGAAATGCGTCGATACGGGATTTCGATTTCCCTGTACGTGCTTTGGGCTGCCGGCGCATCCAGTCGAGCTCTTTTTTGTAGAGCTGACCTGCTTTGTGAAGTTCTGCCTGCTCCTGCATTTCACGTTCTGCCTTTTTCTGCAGGTAATAACCATAATTTCCATTGTGATGATAGAGTTTCCCCGCGTCCATTTCGAGAATATGATTACAAACCCGATCAAGAAAATAGCGATCGTGAGTCACCATCAGCAGAGTAACATTACTTTTGATCAGGTAACTCTCGAGCCACTCAATCATATCGAGGTCGAGGTGGTTGGTAGGCTCATCAAGGATGATAAGATCAGGGTCATCGATGAGCACAAATGCCAGTGCCACCCGTTTCTTTTCACCGCCGGATAATGTTCCGATAGACCGGCTGAGGTCGTTAATATCGAGCTTGCCGAGAATTTGCTCCATCCGTTGTTCAAAATCCCAGGCGTTTGCAGCATCCATAGCCGCGGTAGCTTTCATATAAGCTTCCTGGGTGGCTTCGTTAAAATCTTCTGCCTGTTTTTCCACAGCTTCCTCATATGCCTGGATGATCGCTGTGATATCAGAATCACCCTGAAGTATATATTCACGGATCGTCATATCCGGATTCAGCCGTGGATCCTGCAGCAGGTAACCGATTCGAATATCGTTCTGCATCATCACTTCCCCAGAGTCCTGGGTTTCCTCTCCGGCTATTATTCTTAAAAGGGTGGACTTGCCTGATCCATTAGGTGCAATAAGGGCGGTTTTATCCCCCCTGGAGAGACCGAACGTGATATTTTCAAATAACTGTTTTATTCCAAAACTCTTGGATAGGTTTTCAACTGAAAGATAAGTCATGCGTAAATCGGGGGGTATGAATCTAATTTATAATACACTTAAAATAAGGTGTTTTTAGTCCAACCTCTGCATTTCGATAAAATTGTTTAATATATTCATGCGATCGTAAAAAACTCCCTTTCATGCATATTCTGTAGAAAATCACAATTCTCTTTCAATCTCGCCACAATTCATCATTCGGTCTCCGCGATATGGATTACGAATTTCCTCTTGCCGGCTGAGCCAGTCGGCAGACCCATCGTGGATCATCGGGCAACTTTGATGATAAAGGGTGTATTCCACAGGGTTAAATGACTCCACCATTTGAATCATCGCATTCGAGATTCTTTCAAAATAAATTCGTTGTTCGTCCACATCCGTTTCGGCAATCAGATTATCTGTCTCTGTTTCTATAATACGAGAAATTCCGAGCCACAATCCCCGGTTCTCCGCATCAAGTACTTCATCCATCACGCCGGATGTAAAATCGGAAAGTTCCTCCGCTTTTTCTGCACTCTTATCAGGATCAGATTCTACGAATGCGTCTTTAAGGGCAAAGTACCTGGTTAGTAGAGAGTCCATTTCCATTTTGAAGTTGAAATGCAAATCGGAGGTTTCCTGCTGCTGAAGTTCCAATTGGCGCTGATCCTGCTGTTCCTTTTCCTGTTCGGTGGGTCCACATGCCGTAATCACAAAAAAAGCTGCTAAAACAAAAAAAATAAAATTGAGGTTCATAAAATAAATTTTTAAAAATTTCTGAATATAGAAGTAGTAAGATGATTAAAATAGAATATTGATAGGCTAAGTATTCTACTGCAGGTTAAAGTACAGCAGAGTTAAATACCTGACATTTCTGCAAATACACTGTAGGATTTGCAAAACCTTTCATTGAAAAATTGAAAAAAAAATGTGTTCTTATGTATACACAAGAGAACTAACATAAAGGAATAAAATTATGAAAATAGTAAAAGTAATCGAGGTAATAGCCGGATCTGAAAAGAGTTTTGATGATGCTGTGAACAATGCACTTCAAGAGGCATCCAAATCGGTAAATAATATCCAATCAATATACGTGAAAGAGATGAACGCAAAAGTGGAGAATAATGAGATTGTCTCCTATGGTGTGAATGCGAAAGTTTCTTTTGAAGTGAATGGGAAGTAGCAGACGTTTGAAATTAGATATGTATAATGCTAAGCCCGGTGAGAAACCATCGGGCTTTATAA
>CAYOLE010000047.1:8723-16981 GCA_964404705.1 uncultured Rhodohalobacter sp.
GGATACGATTACACCTGCCTCTCCAACACTTTCTCTGAGGTAAAGGGTATGACCGAAAAAATAACCCTGAGCACCTGTAATATATACAACTGTTTACAACTACATTATAACGCAAGTGTTAATAATTGATCGCACTTTACGGATGAAAATGTTGTGTTATATAGAATTTATTAAAATCTTTTTTAGTTAGATTTAAGGTATTGAGAAATTTATGAGAGTTTAAAAAGGAGAATCAATGAGAAAAGCAGGCATTCTTATACTGCTGTTTGGTTTAATCATTACACTGATTACAGGACAATTTCCCAGAAAGAAGGAGGATTGTGATTAGTAATTGGGTAATCATTACCGTGAGGAACAGCATACCTATATTTGAGTTAAATCAGGCATGTAAGCTGGTTGATAGATTTATATCAATCAGCATGTATAAATTGTAATAATGTAATATGATTGCCCAATTGATATTCAAAGATAGCAACCTATAATTCAAGATTAATTTCAATATGAAAAATTCAATTTTAGCCACTCTCATAATCTGTTTTTTAGCAGCATTTACATTACAAGGTTGCGACAGACCCGCTCAGGAGACAGACAGTGAAAGAGATGCTGCAGTTGAAACAGAAAGTAATTTGGATCGTACAGATGATGACCGGCCTGTTACGGTCGAAGATTTTAGTACAGATGCAGAGATTCAAATTGCTGAAAACAATCGTATGATTGAGCAACATCGGGAAAGAATACAAACAGAGGACCTGGAAAACAGGGAAGAACAGGAGGAAAGACTCGATGAGCTTGAGCAAAGAAATCAAGACATGGAAAGAAGATTACACGAGTATGAAGCAACCGGAGATGATGACTGGGAAGAATTTCAAGATGATTTCAATAGTAATATGGACGATCTTCGTAATTCATTAAGAGATTTCTTTAATCGCTAAATAAAAACACAACCTTAATCTAAAAACAACTATTATGGGGAATCTATTATATATCATAGCCGTAGTCTTAGTTATAGCTTGGTTAATTGGATTTGTAGGATATAGTGCCGGAGGTATTATTCATATTCTTCTGGTAATTGCTGTTATTGCAATCCTATTACAAATTATCTCAGGACGAAGAGCTATTTAACAACTACATTATCATTATAAACTCATTGTCTCACATCATTCAAGTATTCAATTTTAATTAGGTTGGATGTGATAACATTTATATATGTGGGTAGCATCCAACTATTATAACTCTCAGATAGTTTAATTATATAAAATCAAAGAGCGTCTGCGATACATATAAGAAATTCCATTGAATATAAAATGAAACATAAATAATCAAGAATTACATTAGTATGAGAAAAACAACATTTATTCTTACCACGATTAGCGCAGCGGCCACTGGAGTAGCTTTAGGGATGCTTTTCGCACCCGATAAAGGTGTCCAAACCAGAGATAAGCTCTCTAAGAAAAGTCAGGAATATGCGGATTATGCCGCAGACTGGTTTGATGAACTCGTTGAGGCAGTCTCACATTCATTAGATCAGGCAGAAGAAGAAACAGCAGATTTAGTTGATAAAGCTAAAACAAAAGCACAGGAAACTGCAGATGATGCTCAGTCGAAATTAAACTGATTCAATTTCATTATTCTATTTTTTAGAAAAAACCCGTCAGATATATTCTGTCGGGTTTTTTTATTTTGACCAGTTCAAACGGATAAAAAAATTCACACAGGGAATTGTATTTAATACCCAGTCCAGGGAATAACGTGTGCTTGTCATTTTTCCGTTATTATACATTCACTATCGAGCTTGAACAATTAGATTGACTACGGATGGGTATAAAAACTGAAAAATTAGTGCCTTTCTTCTCAACAGAACTTACCGAAATGGCACCGCATTCTTCAGTCACCATTTTTTTAATATGATTTAATCCTACGCCAAAACTTTCTTCTCCCATCGTTCCAACAGAACTTTCTATAGCCATCCCTTCATTAAAAGCCTTTGTTTGATCGGAGGACATCCCTATTCCATTATCCCTTACACTGATATGCAACATTTTTTCCTTCTCGTCGTGATTGCTATTTACAATTAATGTTACCGTTCCGTGAGTGGGTGTAAACTTAATTGCATTAGAAACTAAATTACTGATGATCTTCAAAATTTTGGTTGCCAACTTATAAGGAATTCTTTCCGAACCATCTACTTGACAATCAAGCGACAGATTAATTCCTTTCTCATACGCTGCGGGCATATAGAGGCGCTTTATTTGGTTAATAATAAAGGCAATTTCTCTATAATCTGAGAAAGTGTCGGTTTTTTTGCTTAATTCTTTCTCCATTAATACCTCATCTATAATATCAATGATTGATTCTGCAGATTCTTTAATCATTGCAAGTTCTTTTGTACGAACTTGTACCCGATCTTTATCCTTAATCATGAGGTTGGTCAGGCCGATTATTCCATTAATTGGAGATCGTACATCATGATTAAGTTTGTGCAGAGTATCACTCAACGCTTCTAATTTAGCGGACAATTTATGGTGCCTGCTGTCACTCTTACTATCTTTCATATTGATAATATTTGATTAATAGATGGCTTTACAAAGTCTTCTTAATAGAGTGTTTAACTGAGGCATTTCATATCCATATTTTTTATTGCGAAAGCCTCGTTTTCTTGAATAAATGTTTAAATTGAATAACTGTAGTAAATATTTTAATCGTTCACAGAATTATAAATGGATAACTCCCTCATGATCAGTTATTGTGCAAAAAAAAGTCAAGACATCAGGTTATTGAGAAAGCGTAGGTATTATGAAATAACTATCAGTTATATGGCGATATAAAAAAACGAACCCCCAATCGTGAAAGGGGTTCGTTTGAGAAATATGAGCTTAACATTTAAGCATTTCTATTTCTGCAGCTCTATCTTGATTTCGTGGTGTTATCTTGCTTGGTTTTTTTAGAACCCTGCCTTTCAAGATTCTTCATTTTCTTATACTGGGTTTTTGCAAACGTTTCTTTTCGCATCCTTTTTTTTTGAGATTTCACCATTATACTGCATTATACTGCTGCTTAATAGATAAAGCTGAATTTGATATAAGCTATAAAATGGAAGATGATTTTGAGTTACGTAAATTTTAATTAATGTTACATAAATCATACTTTTCCATTTAATAGAAAAATTTAGATGCACTCAAAATAGGCAGATAAGAAAATAAGACGCCGATTTAAAGAGTTATCGTGTTGTCAATTTTTATAAAAAGTAGATATACCTACTCATCTTCTTTCTGAACATCATCCTCTACTTCTTCCTCTGCTTGTTCCATATCTTCCTTATTCTCCACTTCTTCATCATCATCATCGATAAGCGGATGCTCTTCTCTCAAACCCACTATAATAATAATGTTATGGATTGTATTGTATAGCATTAAAATTACCGACACCATAATGCCGCTCAACAATGATGAAATAAACAGAGTTGCCCAGTATAAACTACTATACCACCTTGTGGGTATATTTTCTGTCTCTGTAATGGGTATGTTAAGAAGCTGAAAAAAGATCAGGGTAACTATAAACAGGAAAGAATCGAATCTGGCAAGGCTTAACACCTGTTTATAATGATATTTTTTTAATTTTGATTTGCTTCCTGAACTAATACCAAGCAGGGTTAGAATCAGAGCCAGTATGGTGGCAGAAGCAAGAATTATCGTATTGAAAAGCGTGCTTATACGCGGAATTGACGTTTCAATCAACTGCAGGGCTTCATACCCGGAAAGATTACCAAGCGTGTAAACGGCCAGTCCCGAAAAAACCGCCGTTAACAATCCTCCGTACAGCGGCATTTTATAATCAATAAAAAATTTTTTCATTTCACTCTTTCACTAATTATTCACTCTATTATAATGTCGTTCAGCTGATACTAACCTGACGAACAACGATTTATTTAATATCTCTCCTGGAAAAATTTAACCATATTGGATTGCAATATACAATTTCTACGATTGATCATTCACCCACTCAGCAGATCTTAAGTGAACATAAATCTGTGAGTTATATAAAATAAAAAACACTATATGTAATGTCTCTCCGAAAAAGTATGTACATATTTTTAAAGGAATAATGCTTTTTAAAGTCCTGTATTGAATTATTTAAAAAAAGAAATGATCTAACAATTGTTTCTTCAAATAGAAAAGCAAAATTCAATCAAAATATTAATTTAATCTATTACATGATGAGAATAATACGCACATTTATCTACTCAATACTGTTAGTGTTTGCCATGCAATCTGTAGCGGTTGCTCAATCGGTCAGTCTTACTGAGACCTTCAAAAAAAGCTTTAATGAAACCTTGGAGGAAGTTCAGAACACTGAGCGTGCCGATGAAAAGCGTACTATACTGAATGAGAAGTTCAGTAAAATGATTACCGTAATTGACCGCATTGAATCAAAAGCAAATCTTTCTGAAGATGAAAGCAATCAACTCAGCTCGTATAAAGCAGGGTTGTTAGAAAAGCAGAATGAGCTAAATGGTTTAGATGGCTTTGATGAAATTTTGGATGAGGATCTCGATGACTTCTCCGAATATTCACAACAGTTCTTTGAACAGGCCAATCGGACAATAACCATTGGCGTGGGTACAGCAATATTGATTGCAATCTTACTCCTGGTGCTGTAATTCCATTATCTGATTAAGACAAGAAAACCTTTCAGAACCCAGAACCGAACCACCAGGTTCAGGAGAAATAAGGATTAGCAAGTCAGTTAGAATGTAAGCTTTTAATACGACTCGAGTCACGTTCAGTAGGTTATCATTCTGCTGAACGTGAATTAAGTTATTACCTGGATTTATTGATTAAAGAAAGATTTAGGAATAGTCGGGAGAAATGGGATATAGGTCTTCTATACCTGAGAAAGAGATTTAAAACCCACCATTCCAGATAGTTACTGACTGAATCATATAAGCAGATCATACAAAAGTAGAGAAGTAACAAGAGAATGTATGGGTTTGGGCTAGTTCTGACATTAAACTTTCACTAAACATGCTATTCAAGTTATAGCACGTATTTCGTGAAGCATAACCTTTCCATCATTTAATTAAGAGGAGGATCGCGATGAAGCCATTGAAGATTCTATTAGTCGGTTTATTTCTTCTTGTAAATGTTAACGCCCAATCACAGGAAAAATCATTTATTGTGACGACGCCGGATTCCATGTATGTTTCTCACCAGATAACAATGGACAGTCTCCTTGTCACACCTGACAAAACACCTCAGTCTCTTCAACGTAACAGAACCGCCCTTTCGCACGGAAATCCTGTACACAAACTTGCTGCAGAAACAGATTTAACTACTGTAATACCGGGAGTAACCGCAGATCTGGAACGAGACCTGCCGGGGCTCATCACTTTTTATACGTCCCACGGTCTGCCTATACTTACCAAGCAAACCCAAAACCACTCTTTAACTCCAACAATACCCTACGCTCTCATCAATCCGGAACTCAAAGAACCGGATGCGATGCAAAGCGGGTCTGATGCGATTGTTACCCTCACGCCTACTTATTTACCAACAAAGAACATCTTTTTTGACCCTCTACATCAGGGAGGCAGTATCACAACGGGAAATAGTAAGCCATTCTCAGCAGCGCTTGTTGCTGAACATTCCTCACCTAAATTGCTCGAAGGTGTTATTGAAGAACTTAATGCGTATGCTGAAACATACTCGGGGCTGGCTGCAGCACGCTTTAGATCGCATCGCACTGAAGTTGAAGTCATTGCACAGCATCAATACAGTGACAACGAATTTGGAGCACTATTTGATGTACACCTCTTCCGTGAAACAGACCAGATGACCGCGGGATTTGCCTCTGCTACACATAACCTCGGAGCACTCTCCATAGAAGCGGCATATGGTCATCAACGTGCCAAAGCACGAACCCAACTCGATGAAGTTTACAAAGATATGCACAGCGAGATGGATAAGTTGCAAGCGCATAGCTACAAACTAGCACTTCATGCAAACAAAACTTCCCTTGCTTTTTTATACCATGACGTGCAACGTTCACTTCCAGATACCGCCACAGGGGTACGCGACATGCAGCTCATTTTATCCCACCAACTAACAATTTCCAATCGTGCGCATCTTAATATGGACGCAAAATTAGATCATCATGATCAAATTACAAAACCATCAATGAGCATGCGGGCTATGTATGCACCAACCAATGATCTTTTTTTCGAGGCAAGCATAGCACATCTTTACGATCCTGTCACTAATCAAAGTATGAGCAGTGGGCTGCGCGACGCTACTGCAAGAACGGAACCTATCACCACCAACTATGCATCAATGCAAATCAGTTTCGAACCTACTGGTTGGCAATTTAAGTCTAATTTTACAGCCAAAGATGTCTCTTTATCATGGTATGAGCAACTTGCAACTATAAAAGGATTAATTCTTGGTGCATCAGCCCAACGCACCATCACCTGGGATAACCGGGCACTCGCCCTGCGCGTAACAGCGAGAAAACGCTGGATGGAACTTAATGTTTTAAATGAACAATCTATGCAGATGCCGGGTCCTGCCCCAATACAAGTTGGAGTACGTACAGAGTACGCTACAGGCAGATTTGGTGTATCACTGGAGGCGCACTATTACAGCTCGCGCACACAATCACTTTCCGAAGATCTAACTACCTCGCTTGGTGAGTTGCTATTGCTAAATGCAGGTGTAACAAAAAAAATTGGCTCTGTGAATGCGGGCCTGAGCATCGGCAATGTACTCGGCATGTTTCGCGAAAACAAAATGTATGCATACCAGCAACGTATAAGTGATCATGATAGTAAAGTTGAATACATTGTCGCCCCCCCATTCATACCCGGTATAAGTGTAAACCTTGACTTTTAAAGCAGAAAATAATTAAGAGATATAAACTGAATTCTTACAGTTCAATATTTTTTAAAAATTATATTTTTACACCCGTTGCTAAAAAAACCAGCCAGAAAGATTTAACATTTTATAAACTTTTTTTAGCCCCCATTTCAGCGTAATTAAATTCAGGGTTCCCAAACTTTTTTAACGTACGGTAATGAGATGCAATAGCTTCAAAGAACGTATCGTGTTGGTTGTATGGAATATTATATTCAGCCGCAGTTTTTTCAACAATATGGCTGATGGCGGGGTAATGAATGCTGCAAACTTTTGGAAAGAGATGATGTTCGATTTGAAAATTTAGTCCACCCACAAACCAGCATAATGCTTTATTTTTTCTCGCAAAATTATTGGTGGTTACCATTTCGTGAATCATCCAATGTTCATCAATCATATTATCTTCATCGGGAAGGGGATGATCGGTTTCTTCCACTACATGCGCAAGCTGAAAAATAATGCCAAGTATCAGACCTGCAGTCAGATGAAGAGTTACAAATCCAATGAGCAAGTGGATCCAGGTAATATTAAGAAGCACCAGTGGCAGTATAAGCATGTATGTATAATAAATTCCTTTAGTAATAATTAAAATAATCCATTCACTTAAAGGATGATTTTTATTGTTGTATGGTCCGATATTTGGTTTCAAAAAGTTTTTATAATCCTTAATGAAAACCCAAAATAACGTAGCCATGCTATACGCAAAAAATGCAAGTATATGCTGAAAACGATGAATCATTTTATATTCTGAATGAGGAGAAAGCCGTATAAATTCTGCCACCTCTAAATCCTCATCATGTCCATGAATATTGGTATAGGTATGATGAATAATGTTATGGGTTATTTTCCAGATGTAACCATTTGCTCCAAGAAGATCAAAACTAAAGCCCAAGACACGATTAACAGAATTGTTGGATGAATAGGCTCCATGAAGTGCATCATGCGATACTGAGAACCCGATACCGGCCATTCCTATTCCCATAATAAAGGTAAGAAACCACATAGCCGCCAAAGAAAGCTGTCCTGACATTATCAGTGCATAAGATCCAAGATAAATCGTAATCAGCAGAACGGTTTTTAAAACCATCTCGAAGTTTGCATGCCTGGAGAGTTCATTTTCCTCAAAATATTGATTTACCCGTTGTTTAACAGCTTTACTGAACTCTCTGCTTATTCTGTTATTAAATGTAATCTTTTCAATATTAGCCATATGGTTAGTGGTGTTTTGCGATAAGTATTCTCAATTCTGGGGTTTATTACAGAAGTGTTGGTATTTTGATTGGCCTGATTTTAAAATCTATTCGTCTAATTTTTTTGCTATTAGTAATGTCAAAAAAAATTTGCAAACATGCG
>CAYOLE010000048.1:0-16876 GCA_964404705.1 uncultured Rhodohalobacter sp.
AACCTGCTAAATCCGGCTCAGCTGGAGGCTGTAATGCATGGTAAGGGTCCGGCTTTAGTTATAGCGGGAGCCGGTACCGGAAAAACCAGGACCCTCATGTACAGACTCTCACGATTGATCGAAAGCGGTACAGATCCTTCATCAATTCTTCTGCTTTCATTTACAAGACGGGCAGCAGGAGAGATGCTGAGGCGCGCCAGCTCTATACTGGACGATCGCTGCAGAAGGGTGGAGGGAGGTACATTTCATCATTACTGCAGCAAGTTGCTTCATATCCATGCTGAAAATATTGGCTACCCTGCACAGTTTACCATAATCGATTCGGGTGATGCAATGGACACTATTCAGCTCCTTCGCGGGCGGCTCGACAGATCAAAACTGAAAAAACGTTTTCCAAAAAAAAGTACTCTCTATTCCATTTTCAGCAGCTCGGTAAATAAAACTATTTCTATTGCTAACCTGATACAGAATGAATATCCCCAGTTCTTACAACACACCGAAACGATTGAAAAACTATACAATGAGTATCAGCATTACAAGCAAATAAATTACGTTATGGATTTTGATGATCTGCTCGTAAACACCTGCAACCTGATGAGGAATAACAGTACCGTTTGCGAACAGATCGCTTTACAGCATAAACATGTACTTGTGGATGAATATCAGGATACAAACTCCCTTCAGGCTGAACTTACGGAGTTGTTCAGCAGCGTACATAAAAATGTAATGGCAGTAGGCGATGACGCACAGAGCATCTATTCCTTTCGGGGAGCCGATCCGGATAATATGCGCAAATTTCCACATCGCTTTAAAAAAACCAGGATTATCAAACTTGAAGAAAACTACCGGTCAACCCAGCGTATTTTGGATTTAGCTAACCGGGTACTTTCACAATCAGAAGAGACCTTTGAGAAAAATCTCTATACAAAAAATGAAAAGGGAGATTTGCCGGGACTTGTGAAGTCTGCAAATATGAACGATCAAAGCCGTTTTCTGTCGCAGATGATCCTCAACCTCCGGGAACAAGGTAAAGAATTATCCGAAATGGCCGTATTGTTTCGAAATGGACGGGATTCGTTCGATTTGGAAGTGGAACTTAATAAAAAGAATATACCCTATGTTAAATTTGGAGGACAGAAGTTTACAGAGGCAGCCCACGTAAAAGATGTTCTTGCGCATTTAAGAATCTATATCAATCCACAGGATACAATTTCCTGGAACAGGGCCCTGATGCTAATGGATGGAATTGGCCCTAAAACTGCTGAGGAGTTTTTTCAGTGGACACGCCATAGCGACGACCCTTTCAAGCCACACCAGGCACCTCATGCAAGTGACCGGTATCTCAACCAACTGAAAGCACTCAGCAGCCTGTTTGCAGATTTAAAATCGTTTGATGGTTCAGTTTCGGAGCAACTTCGGTCGGTCGTTGATTACTATAGCACTTTTTGCAAAAAGAGGTTTGATGATCATCCCAAGCGAATGAAAGATCTGGAAGCGTTTGTGGATATTTCCGGCACATACCGATCTCTTCAGCAGCTGGTTGAAGAAGTGGCATTGGATCCTATAGAGGCAACAGCCATCGAAACTGAAGCAACCAGCAAAGATGAATCTCCGCTCGTGCTCAGCACAATTCACTCAGCAAAAGGTCTTGAATGGGGTACGGTTTTTCTCATTCAATGCCTGGATGGCATCATTCCATCAGGATATGCAATTGACGACCCGCAACAAATGGAGGAAGAGATACGGCTTGTGTATGTTGCCATAACAAGAGCAAAAGATCAGCTATTCTTAACATATCCAGCCATGCATATGGGGGCATATGGTGACTATTTTACAAATCCATCTCGCTTTTTGGTAGATATACCGGAATCTCTCCTTGAACCATGGATGCTTCTTGAGGAATCAGTTACGCCAAGTGAGGGAATAGGATCTCAAAAATTGTTAAATGAATAAATGTAAAATGTCGATTGTTCTTTGTGAAATTAGAGATTTCTACTCACAAGGAGGAATCTTATAGCCTATTCAGTTTTTTCTTCTGTGAGACCATTTCTGCAATAAGCCAAACAACCGGGTATATCGGGACTAATATTGCAAAAAATAAATGTACAAATGTGGTACTTTTGCCCTGATGTTCGTTACAAATTCCGGCGACTCCCGCCATCCAAAAGATGAAGAAGAAAAAGATGAATAGAGAGATCACAAGTGAGCCAACAAAACCAAAATTATTGTATACATTTTCAAGCATTTTCTCGCAATATTATCGTTATCTTTATGAGAGCCAATCGCCTAATGTAAGGAATTTGTACATATTCTCGGCAGATTGTTAAAACATAAATTACAAATTTACTACTATAAATGTTACCCACGGTTTCAATAGTTGGCCGACCCAATGTAGGCAAATCTACTCTGTTTAATCGATTAATAGGGGAAAGACAAGCTATTGTACACGATGAGTATGGTGTAACAAGAGACCGCCATTATGGTGATAGTTTCTGGAATGGCCGCGACTTTACTGTAATCGATACTGGAGGTTACCTGCCTGATGAAGGAAATGTTATTTCGGAAGGTATTCGGGAACAGGTACATGTCGCAATCGAAGAATCCGACGTAATTCTGTTTGTAGTTGATGTGGAACACGGTATCAATACACTCGATAAATCCATTGCCGGGGTATTGAGAAGGGTGGATAAACCCGTGCTTGTTGTAGTCAATAAAAGCGACAATGAGCGCAGAGTAATGGATGCTGTAGAATTTTATGAGCTGGGACTCGAAGAAATATTCCCAATTTCGGCAATGAGTGGATCCGGAACAGGTGAACTTCTGGATAGGGTAGTAGAGCTCTTTCCAGATGCACCGGAAAAACATACAGAGGATAAAGATCCAAAAATAGCATTTGTGGGAAGGCCGAATGTAGGAAAAAGCTCACTCATGAATGCCTTGTTAAAAAGCGAGCGTTGCATAGTAACAGATATACCAGGCACCACCAGAGATTCCATCAACAGCAAACTTAAATATCAGGGAAAAGAGTATACGTTAATAGATACTGCCGGACTCCGAAAGAGAGCCAAGGTAAAAGAGAATATAGAGTTCTTTAGCAATGTAAGAACTGACCGCGCTATACGTGATTCTGATGTGGTAGTATTAATTCTTGATGCTATGCAGGGTTTTGACGCACAAGACAAACGAATTATCCGCGAAGCCGAAAATTTTAACAAGGGAATTATAATTGCACTGAATAAATGGGATCTCGTTCCAGATAAAGACACCCATGTTCTGAAAGAATTCGAAACATACATATATGAACGTATCCGTACCTCAACCTACATCCCGATTGTATCTATTTCTGCACTGAAGGGTACACGAATTGAACGTGTGATAGAGGTGGCAGATAAAGTTATTACTGAACGGAAAAAAAAGATTTCAACACCACAGATGAACGATTTTGTGCAGAAAATATTAAAAGAGAGATCCTTGCCTATGAAACGGGGACGACAGCTTAAAATTCAATATGCACTGCAGGTTAAAAGCAATCCTCCTGTATTGAAGTTTTTTATGAACAATCCCCAGGAATTGCCATCAAATTACCGGCGATTTATCGAACATAAACTTCGTGAAGAATTTGGATTTACAGGTGTACCGATCACCATGGTATTCCGTCAGAAATAGACACAGTAAATCAGAATATTATTGAACGATACAGCACAAAAGGTTATTTTTGTCAAATAGTTAAAAACATATTCTTAAAAAAACAGACGGTTCTTTTTGATGGATTTAGATAAACCGGCAGCAAATGCATTAAGTGAAGATTTTCAACGGGAACGAAAACTGTCATTTCTGGAAAATTTATATCTGCCTGAAATTTTCAAAGGATTATGGTATACATTTAAGCAGATGTTTGCTCCAACTTTTACAATGAATTATCCCGAGGAAAAATGGGATCCGCCGGCGATATTTCGGGGTCGTCCGGTTTTGGTGGAAGACAATGGTAAGGAGCGTTGCGTTGCCTGTGGATTATGTGCACGTGCTTGTCCGCCACTGGCGATAAGCATGCAGGCAAATGAAGTTGAAGAAGATCAAAAAGAGCGCTATCCCGACTTTTTCGAGATTAATATGTTGCGCTGTATCTACTGTGGATATTGTGAAGAAGTTTGTCCCGAAGAGGCCATCGTAATGAGCAAAGACTATGATATAGTGTTTGAATCACGAGAAGAGGCAATTTATGATAAAGAGCGTCTTTTAGTTCCTAAAGAAGACTTAAAAGAACGCCTTGATTTTTTAAAAGAATATAAAAACCGCCAATTTGGTCAATTCTGGGATTTTCAGGAAGAAAATAATATTCACTCTGTACGTGATCGTGATACAGACTGGAATACGGGTTTATCTCTGGTTGATATGCTGGAACAACAGAAAAGAAATGATGCCACTAAAGCCTCTTCACACTGGTCGGTCTAAATAAATTTCGCTTATGTTGACAGATCAGGAAGTTACGCAACAACAATATAATGCCTTGGTGGAAGATGCCCAATATCTCGAAGATGAATCGGAAGCTTTAAAATATATCATTGACGAGGTTCCCTATAAAGAAGTACCTTCCGGCGGAATGTCCATCATCCAAAAACTTACTCTGATCGATTACGCCCAGTATAAATATTACCGTCCGCTGATAGAAAAAATCTTTACAAGTAACAGAATATTACATCTGAAAAACTTTGATCATTACACGGAAACGTTCGATGTTTCGGACAATGATAAAGATGTACAGGAAGTGCTGAATAAAATAATTAAGCACAGGGCGGGCATTATAAATCTTTTCGAAAAAATACCTTTAATAGATTGGGAACGAGCAGTTAAGAATGAAAATGACAAGACGATTTCATTGTATAAATTTGCTGAAGGTATGATAAAAGATGAACGCAAACAGCTAAAAGAGATTGCTGATCTTGTTCTGATTTATCAAAATAATAAACAGGTTAACCGCCAGGTTAATGCTAAGACCAGTCAGCGCCACAATAAGGGAGAATAACTTTTGTGGAGCATAATTCTTCTTATCCTTATTAGTCTTTTTTGTTGTGTGGTGGTATATCGCAGAGCTGAAAATACTCCTCATCTGGAATACCTTGCCTATGCTATATTTCTATCCTTATCCATTATGCTGGGAATGATACTGACAGAGTCAGCTCTGTTGGAAAGGGCAGTGGAGCTGCTTTTTTTAGCAATATTACTATTCACAATGATCTTACTGCTGATCACAGTCCGGATCCTACAGCCAGACTATGCGCGTTACCCCGTTGTATATTCATACATTCCCATTATAATATTTCCTTTTTACGCCTATTTTGTAGATAGCCATATCCTTTCAGACATAACGTTTTTAACCCTGCAGTCAACCTGTCTGATCGTTTTCGCCGGACTATCTGTAACTTATTTCAGATCAGTTGAAAATGGGTATGTGTTATTTCTCTCCTTGATTTTTTTTATTTCTGCATTCTTAATCTATTGGCTTTCAAATGTAGAATCCAAGCTGATTCTTTCCATGACACATTTTCTTTCAGGGATTGGAATGGTTGCGGCAAGCTTTAAATTTCCTGCTATTCCGAATGTAAATAAACGCTAACTGTATGAAAATTAAAAAAGGAGATAAAGCTCCTGAATTTTCCCTTTGTGATACAAGCGGAAATGAAATATCACTTACCGAATTACAGGAAAAAGAAAAAGGAGATACACTGCTGCTCTTTTTTCCACTGGCATTTTCTGAAGAGTGTACAAATGAACTTTGTACAATAAGGGATAACATGAAATTCTATAAATCGTTTAATGCCAATGTAGTAGCTATCAGTACCGATAGTTTTTTTACATTGAGAGAATTTAAAAAATCAAACAATCTTAATTTTATTTTGTTGAGTGATTATAACAAAACAGTGTCCACACGATATGGAGCTTTTTATGAAGATTATTATGGAATGAAGGGTGTAGCCAAACGAGCCGCTTTTATAATTGATCCAGATGGAATGATAAAATATGCTGAGGTGCTGGATGACTCAGACAATCAGCCGGACTTTAAAGCCATTCAAAAAGCATTGATGAGCTAATTATGTGGCTACTGGGCTATTTGTTCAGGTGAGTATCAGAATGGTATATATTTAGAAATTCAATCAGACATCCTCATAAACTAATATTAAATACCTCTACTGAAGAATTGTCCAAAGATCTAAATAGATCGACTCTGCTGTCCAGTCGATTACTTTTAGAGTGAATAAATTTCTCATGGCAGAAAACTAAATAGGGAAGAGATACATGATAAAATTTGCATCCGTATCAAAATCAATTAACTTTACATAATATATATTATACGACATAGGTTAAACTCTTATCAGCTCATAATCTTATATTGATGGCTAATTCTGATATTTATTGAAAATTCGTAAGTCACTCATTTCGAGCAGAATATTGAACCACCCAATAAAAGCTTTAAAGATATCTGAAGAAAATATTCTCAGTTGTAAAGGAACAATTTTGAACATCCCAATTACAAACAAAAGATAATTATCTACTAACCTATCTTACCTATTTTTTAATCTAACTGCTCTATTTGAATGACATTATTTATTGTTGAAGATGATAAACTCCAAAGTCTTATTTTGGAGATGATGACCAGTAAATTGGGACTTACATTAACTGGAATTGAAGCTTATGGAAAAAATGCAGTAAAAAGAATTCTTGATATTAAACCTGATATTGTTTTAATGGACATAATGCTGAAAGATTCATTTGATGGCATTAAAGTGGTAAAAGAAATAAAAAAAATATACCAGCCAATCGTAATTTATGTCACAGGAAATTCAGATAGTTTCAATATAAAACGGGCTAAACAGTTCGGGTTTCATGATTACATGACTAAACCCATCTCTTATGCAGATTTAAAATATTCGATTCAGACAATTGAATCCTTTTATTAAATATCAAACGATTTATTTATGTAAAGCTCTTAACAGAGAGATCAAACTCTCCTTTTTCATTGCAATCTAATCTTATTTTATCCAGGATCGCGTCTGTATTTACTGGATCATATAAATATATATGATCATCTTTCTTTCTTTTTTTTATGGATGTGGCAAGTCTTGATACATCTATCACTAATAAAAATAGATTTTTACGGCCTTTAAAATGAGTGTTTAAATAATTTTGAAGATTGTGTGGAAGTGCACATTTTATTCCTTTGTCAGGATCAAAATTTTCTGGTGTGAAAAGTCCGTTTTTATTTAATTTAGTCCATTTTCTTCTTGAAACTGCATAAAATATAAGATCTTCCTGCATATCAGCTTAATTTTCTTTTATTACTTCAGATGTAGCAATATGCAGAACAGCATCGCCTTTATGTACAACTGGACTGTAATTCAGTCCTATCACCCGTCCTGCATTTCTATTGATAACTTTAAAGCTCTCGTTTCCGTACGGGTCAGTAATTCTTCCTATAATCTGCCGGGGTTTAACCGTATCTCCCAGTTTAATTTTAGGATTAAATATCCCAGCATAATTAGCTCGCAGCCAGCTTGACTTCTCATATATTGATGTTTTCATCAAGGGTTCCTGACTATTGTTTCGCATTTTCAAATGATGAAGAAATCTCTGAGTTCCTTTGATAGCAATTCCGATACCATCTTCATCAATACGCATCGATTCTCCGGTTTCATAAACTATAATTTGCTTACCTCTTTTACTCGCGACTTTACGAAAAGATTTATCAATCAGACGAGAATGTAAAATTACCGGAGGTGCAAAGGCTTTTGCAAGTTCAAGGTCATTTTTCTGATTAATTTCACATCGTATTTGAGGGTAATTTGCCCTGCTCGCACCACCAGTATGAAAATCGATCCCATAATCAATAATAGGAATAATTTCTTTTACAATGGTATAGGCTACCAACATGGCAAGAGAACCGTTTTTTGTACCGGGAAAAGAACGGTTTATATCCTTTCCATCAGGTACGCCGCGAACATTTTGAATAAATCCATAGACATTCATTAACGGGATTGCGATAATAGTACCGGCTGTCAAGGCCAGATTATCGCCAGATATAAGGCGTCTCACAATTTCAATGCCGTTGATTTCATCTCCATGTAATCCACCTGACAACAAAACTACCGGACCATCTTTTTTGGCGCGAATAATTCTTATGGATAGGTCGATATTGGTATATGTGGGAAGGCGAGCTATACTTATATGAACCTGTTTATCCTCGCCTAATTTAACTTCCTGTCCGTTAACATGTATTACGTTAGGCATTACTTCTGATATTTTTTCTACCTGTTGGTTTCACACGTTTTTTATCGACAAGTTTAATCACATACGATACAATTTCTGAAGCTATATCCTGATTTGTTGTTTTTTCAATTCCCTCGAGTCCGGGTGATGAGTTCACTTCCAAAACCAACGGGCCACGTTCTGATTGCAATAGATCTACACCTGCAATTGAAAGACCCATTACCTTAGCCGCAGTTAGCGCCACCTGACGCTCACGTTTACTTAATTTAATGAGTTCCCCGGTTCCTCCCTGGTGCAAATTAGAGCGAAATTCACCCTCTTTACCCTGTCGTTTCATAGCACCTACCACTTTATTTCCAATTACAAAAGCGCGGATATCTGCCCCTTTTGCCTCCTCAATAAATTCCTGAACGATAACACGGGCTTTCATGCTGTGAAACGCTTCAATAATCGATTCAGCCGCTTTTTTTGTAGGGGCAAGAACCACTCCATAACCCTGGGTTCCTTCCAATAGTTTAACAATTAGTGGTGCTCCCCCAACACTATCTATAATTTTCTTAACCTCTTTTGAATAATTGGTAAAAACAGTTTTAGGCATACCTACATCAGAACGGGCCATAATTTGCAGACTTCTCAATTTATCCCGCGAACGTACGAGTGCCTGAGATTCTACTGCTGTGGGAATACCCATCATTTCAAACTGACGCACAACCGATGCACCGTAAAACGTTACCGAGGCTCCAATTCTCGGAATAACCGCGTCCACACCCGTAATTTTTTCTCCATGATAGAAAATTGCAGGATTTTCTTGCTCAATCACAATATCACACTTCAGATGATCGAGTACAGTTGCTTTGTGTCCTTTATTCTCAATTGCCTCTATAAGTCGCCTCGTGGAGTACAAAGATTTATTTCTTGATAATATTGCAATATGCAAAGATTTGTGAATCATGGAGTAAGGTTTATGACTTTAAATATTTAGAGGATACATCCACAAGAAAATTCCTGAGAAAACGTCGTCCTAACAATAGGTCATATTTCATTTTACTTCGATCTGTAAGTGTAAGTTCAATAGCTCTTTTTTTACCGCAGAAAATGGCTGATTCTTTTATTACATAGCGTTTTTCAATCTCACCATTTGAACTTTTGACGACACGTACATCATGCAGTTCAGATCGAAATTTTCTCTTGCGATATGAAGGATGTTCAGGATCAAAAAGTGAGAATTGAACATATTCCACGCCACCTTCTTTTATTATTTCTATACGATGGCAGTGTAGACTCGATGTATAAGCACCTGTATCTACTTTGGCATCCAATTCATCAACTGACCAGGCGGGAAAACTAATCTTTTCAATCCGTCCAATTATTTTTTTCAATATACTGTATGAATTTATTCCAAAACATTTAAAATAACAGCTTTTATACTCGGTTGCATTCACTATTTTTTTAAGTAAGTAACTTAATTGTAAAAACAACCATATGTCTTCACTTCCACGACCTCAAGCAATCGTTTTAGAAAATAACTGCCAAAGTAATATTAAAGCAATGGCTGATAAAGCTCATAGATGGGATGCTCAATTCAGGCCGCATTTCAAAACTCATCAATCTATAGAAATAGGAAAATGGTTTAGGGATGCCAAAGTATCTGGGATCACGGTATCAACTCCTGAAATGGCTCAATATTTTATTGAGGATGGCTGGGATGATATTACCATTGGGTTTCCATTTTATACTGGGCAGATTGAAGCATTGAAAAATCTATCGGAACATTGCCACTTTCGGCTTTTTGTCAACGATCCTGGTCAAGTGAGTGCACTTTCCAATACTATGAATAACCCAGTGTCTGTAATGATCGAAATTGACGCTGGTTATAACAGAAGCGGTGTATCCGCAGAAAATTCAGATCTGATTTACTCTATAATTAAAGCAACCGAGACAGCTGATAACGTTCAATTTCATGGCTTTTATATCCACGATGGTGAAACTTACCAAGTACAGGGAAAAGATGCTGTGGCAAAGGTAATAGAACGAAATCTGCGAGCATTTAAGAATCTTAAAGCAGTGTATCCAATTGCCAATCTCGGCCTGGGTGATACACCCTCCTCTTCCCTTTTAACCGACCTCGCCGAGATAGATGAATTCTCTCCAGGAAATTTTGTGTTTTATGATCTTATGCAGATAAATATTGGGAGTTGTGACTATAATGATATCGGTTTACTTGTGAAAGCACCTGTTGCACAGGAAAAACCGGCGGCGGATGAATGTATCATACATGGAGGAGCGGTTCATTTTTCGAAAGACAGGCTGACGATCGAAGGCACTGTAACATACGGACAACCGGTAATTCTTCATCAGGATGAAACAGTCGAAAAAATTAAAGATACATCGCTGATTTCACTTTCACAGGAACACGGCAAAGTAAAGGGGCTTAAGACTTTAAAAAAGGCGTATGGAGTTGATAAATTAACCGAAGTGTGGATCTGCCCGGTTCACTCCTGCCTCACAGCAAATCTGTTTAAAGAATATCATACTCCTTCAGGAACTGTGATTAAGAAAAAAGTACTATCATGAGTCAGGCTTTAACAGTATCAGAAAAGTATTCCCCTTATTGGCCGGCAGTTACCATAGGAAGCATCGTCATAAGCATGCTATTTTTTGCTGCCTATATTATGACTTCAGATGTTCTGATAGGAAGTTATCTGCGCCTTGCAGCATTTGCTTTTTTTGTAATAGGCTTTTTGAGTTTATTTAAACTCAGGGATGGACGCATCAAAATCGATTTTGAACTAAAAGAAGATGCCGGTCCCCATCTCGATATACTTTACTCGGTTCGCGGCAGAAATATTCACGCAGAGACGATTGATATTTCTGAAATTAAAGAGTTAAAAGTTGATCAAATGCCCAACCTTTCTCTTTACAATGATTTCAACAAGGTAGATCGATCCGTTCGATTTCAAAAAGAGAATATGGATGGCTGGCTCTATCTAAATGAAATTCATGGCAGGGTTATACCATTAAGTAAAGAGAATGCGGAAAAAATAGTACGGTTTATTAAAAAAATAACGAAGTAAACAAACGAACTGACAATACTCACCAGATTCTGCAGGAGGTTTAATCTTTCTCGGTGTATGGGTTATCAAAAACTTCAATTTCAGATCAGATAAAAAACATCCTGATAACTATTATACAACTTTGCCAATTACCGCATTAAATGGGTACTTCCAAAGGTTCAGTGTCGTCTGTAAAGGCTCTTTTCCAAAATACAATAGCACCCAGAACTAATCCTTTGAGGATGAAAAAAGTGAATACTATCATCAAACCAATATCTTGCAAAATGACTATTACAATAATATAGACGAAGAAAAGCACCAGACGGTTTTTGTACTTTTTAATCGAGATTTTATCAAAACGCGGTATTTTATCGAAAGGAATAGTACTCACCATTAAAAACGATAACAGGATAACAACCGGTATGATAAATGAAAGAAAGCCGTGCTCAAAATCAGCGAACCATTCCATCCTGTTATTGAACGTAAGGTAAAGAGCTGAGAACATTACAGCCTGTACTGGAATGGGCAATCCTCTATAAAAGTCGAGTTCAGCGTATTTGGTGTCTATATTGAATCTGGCGAGACGTATGGCTCCACAAACCGGTGGCAATGCGCTTAAAATAATGCCAATAATAGCGAGCTCATGCAAGGCAAATGTGTACAGAAGAAACCCGGGTGCAGCTCCGAAAGAGACCACATCACTAATAGAATCCAACTCAATACCGAATTCGCTTGTTGCATTGGCAAGGCGGGCCATGAATCCATCCAACGCATCAAATAAGCCGGCCACAACAATTAGCCATGCTCCAAAATTCAGATTTCCCTCAGCTACCATTATGATAGAGACAAATCCACAGAACAGATTCATTAATGTAAAGAAGCTGGGTATAACTATCCGGGGTAACGGCTTCCGTTTACGTTTTTCACGCTTTCTTCGGGACTTTAGTTTTTGTATGGGATATTTCATTCCGGGCGAATCCTCCCAATAATCGATTCGCCTGCTACTGTTTTTTCGCCTCTCTGCACTTTAATTTCTACATTTTCAGGTAATAATAAGTCCATTCGGGAACCAAATTTCATGATTCCAAATCGTTCTCCGGCTGATACTTCATCTCCTTCTTCCAGATTATAAACGATACGCCTGGCTAAAAATCCTGTAATCTGTTTAAACAACAATTTAGTTCCGGATGTGTGGCGAACTCCAAAATGTGCACGTTCGTTTTGTTCTGATGCATGATCTTCCCAGGCCATCAAATATTTACCCGGCGAATATTTTACGTACTCTACTTTTCCGGAAAATGGAATTCTGTTTACGTGAACATTTAGCGGTGATAAGAATATACTGACCTGGGTAACAGTATCGTGCAGATATTCTTTTTCTTTTACTTCCCGAATCAGAACAATTTTTCCATCTGCCGGAGAAATAATCAGTGAATTATCTTTCGGAGTCTCCCGGTCAGGATCTCTGAAAAAATAGACTGTTATTGCCACTAATATTAATAAAAGGGTGTATATGATGTAAGAAAAAGCAGCCGGCAGAAAAGACGCTCCAATACCAACAGCAAGAGAAAATAAAACAACTACAAGAATTGTAGAATATCCATCCTTCGATATCATTCATCAACCCCCGAAGGTCCTTAGAATGTCGTTGAAGGTGACAAGAATAATCAAGCCGATAAGAAACAGAAATCCAAGCTGCTGAAGTCCCATGCGAACTTTTGCCGAGGGCTCCCTCCTGGTGATTCCTTCATACACAAGGAACATAAAATGACCGCCATCGAGTGCCGGAATCGGCAGCATATTCATTATTGCCAGTGTAATGCTTAGAAAAGCAGTAATTTCCCAAAACCCGAGGATTCCTCTTGTATCAGTAGCCTGTTTGGTTACATTTGCAATCGCGACCGGCCCTCCAAGATTTTGCCTGACTGAAATATCACCAGAAAACATCTTGCCGATACCCTGGATGATTCCAAAAAATGTATCTTCAGATTTCTGAAATCCCTGGCCAACCGATTGTGCAAGGTTATAGTTTAGGGTTTTGACGTCAAATACTTCCCGAGCGTTTGGTGGTGCGATTCCAATTAAGTTTGTTTCCGAATCGGGAGCAACTGTCAGGTTCATGGTCTCACCATTCCGGAGAATCGTTAAGTTTAATGGTGCCTCAGCATCTTGAATTTTATCAACCAGCTGAATCCAATAGCCGATTTCCTCACCATCTACGGCAATAACAGTATCTCCATCCCGAAGTCCGGCCTTTTCAGCGGGGCTGTCTTCAAGAACCATAGATATTTGGCTTGGCAGGGCATTGGATTGATTTAAGAAACCTTGCTGGCCAATTCTGTCAAGAAAGTCCGTAGGAGTTGAAATATTTTGTACTTCTCCTTCGCGAATAATCATAAATGAAAGATCGCGCCCGGTGATGGAGGCAGGGTTAAAAATATCATTAAAATAGTCTACCCTCTCTCCGTTTATTCCTATAATCTGATCACCTGTTCTGAACCCTATTTCATGGGCAACACTTTCTTCAGAAACATATATACCGCCAACTGCATCAATCGGTATAACATCCTCACCATATGAAAAGGCAATACCCGCATAAATAATTACAGCAAGAATCACATTAAATATCACCCCGGCAGTTATAACAATCATGCGCTGCCAGACCGGTTTGCTTCGGAATTCATCCTCTTTTGGTTCTTCATCAATGAATTCATCATCCATCGATTCATCAATCATTCCAGCTATACTTACGTAGCCACCAAGAGGAGTAGCGCCAAGCACATATTCGGTCTCTCCTTTTTTGAAACTAAGTATTTTTGGTGGGAAACCTATTGAGAATTTGTTTACACGCATCTTAAAAAACTTTGCCGCAATAAAATGCCCCAGTTCATGGATTGTAACAAGGATAAAAATAGCAGCAATAAAAATTACAAGGGTTGTTGATATGCTAAAAATCCAGTCCATTCTTTACTTCAATAGTGTATTCGCAAATTTGCGAGTTTCAGTATCAGCCTCCGCCAACGTTTGGGGAGATAATTGTTCTTTATTATGAAATTTATTCAAAGATTGTTCAATCAATTTCGGGATATCAATATAACGAATTTCTTTGTTTAAAAAGCGTTTCACAGCTACTTCATTTGCGGCGTTCATTACGGCAGGCATAACTCCTCCCTCCTTCGCAGCGTTCACAGCAATTGTAACGCACGGAAACTTCAGATCATCTATCGGCTCAAAGGTAAGCGACATTTTCTCTGCATAATTAAGTCTGGGGGTATTAAAATTTACCCGGTCCGGATACGTCAGGGCATATAATATGGGAACTTTCATATCAGGAGGGCCCAGCTGCGCTTTTGATGATCCATCAACAAATTCCACAATTGAATGTATAACGCTCTGGGGATGTATCACAGGTGCGATTAAATCTATATCTATATCAAAAAGCCAATGTGCCTCAATGATTTCCAATCCCTTATTCATCATCGTAGATGAATCGATCGTTATTTTGTTACCCATCTCCCAGTTAGGGTGGTTTAATGCATCTTCTACTGTAATTGATTTCATTTGCTCCCGGGAGAATAACCTGAACGGCCCCCCACTGGCGGTTATAATAATTTTCTGAACATTTTCTATTTTCTCTCCAACAAGGCATTGCCACATTGCAGAATGCTCTGAATCAACTGGAATCAAAAGTTCCTTAAAGTTTGGTATCCCGGAAAGCAGCTCTCCCCCCACAACCAAAGATTCTTTATTTGCAAGTGCTACAGTTTTACCATTCTTTAGCGCCTGATAAGTAGATAAAAAGCCTGCATAACCTACCAAAGAATTCAGTACAAGGTCAGCATCAGAGCCGGAGGCCACATGCTGCAAATAGTCTGAGCCAAAATCAATCTGGTGAGGCTTAAATGTTAGTGCTTCAACAAAAAGATTACGCTTACTTACATCAGCAAGAACAACATGAGATGGTTTAAATCTGTTTACCTGCTGAGCGAGCAATTTCCAGTTATTACCTGCAGTAAGTCCGGTTATTTCAAATTTATCATTATTCGCCGAAATAATATCAAGAGCCTGTGTTCCGATTGATCCGGTAGATCCAAGAATTGCTATCTTTTTTTTACCCGGTGATTTTTTTTTCTGCTTCATAAGAGTGTTCTTGTCATATTTATGAGCTATCCCACACTATTTAGGCATAACTGGCCAAATGATTGATGCGAAGATTTACGAAATCCGCCATTCAGGGTTCTATGATTTCAAATTCACCTATTATTTGATATCCAACAGATAGCGATGCAAAAACAACAAAATTGTGCATTGCGAAAATGTGGCTATTTGGCATCCGCAGGGTAACCAGGAAATGAACTAATTCGCAATACTTATAAATTTATTTATGAATGTATCTGATAAAAGCCAACATCCTGCCGGCATTCTCCCGTTCACGTCTGAATGAATAAAAGCGGCTATCTTCAATTGTACACCGGGGATCAATTTCAATTTGCTGCTCATTTACTCCGGCATTTAAAAGTTGCTGATTCAACAATGATTTAAGATCAAGATGCGGTTTCGCTCCGATATCCCGGTTAATAAAGGTGGGATCAAATTGGGAAGCTACCTCTTCTCCCACTTCAAAATTCTGCAGGCTTAAACAAGGCGATATATATGCGATCATTCTGGATGTTTCAGCTCCTGTTGATTTCATTTTTTCGATGGCGGTGGGTAAGATATTGGCAGCAGCACCTCTCCACCCTGCATGAACAACAGCACTCGATCGTATAGATGGATCCGCAAGTAGCACAGCTGCACAATCCGCAACTTTAACAGCGATAATAAGGTCATCTTCAGCTGTTACCAGTCCATCCATTTTTTTATAATACCCGGGTTTATCAACTACTATTACATCTCCCCCATGAACCTGTTCAGCAAGTGCTATTTGCTCAGAATTCCATTGTAATTCTTCTGCAAGCCGCTTAAAATTCTTGCTGATTTCCGACTTTGGTGCTCCTGTATTATCACCTAAATTTAGCCCAGTAAGTTTGCCATTCATATTAACCGTTTTCCTGTTGGAATACGTAATTCCGGCCTGAATGTCTGGAAAAGACGCGAATACTGCCGGTGTGTGATAAATGCTAATCATTGAAAAAAATTAAAAGTTCGCGCCTGACAATTTCTATGGGAAAAGTATAACCCGTCCAGATCTCGAATGATCGGCTGCCTTGGTGAATTAGCATTTCGAGACCATTAATGGTGGTTGCTCCGGCAGCAGCAGCCAGCTGAAGGAAACGGGTATTTAAAGGATTATAAACAAGATCATAACAAAGTTTATTTTCCAGTAACTCAGAATCAGCAGGTTGTATAACACTTTCATTTTTCAACTCCCCCATTCCAAGAGGCGTGGTATTGACAATCAGTGATGACTCTATAGCAAACTCTTGCCATTGAGTATAATCAACCAGCTTTACACTTTTATTATTTTTAAGAGGGGTTGCCCGGCCTGGCGATCGGGAAACGAGTATAATTTCTTCAAAACCTAAATCCCAGAGTGCGTACTGTACGGCAAGGCTTGCCCC
>CAYOLE010000049.1:0-6854 GCA_964404705.1 uncultured Rhodohalobacter sp.
GCATCGCTCTCGTCCGACGATTGTCTTTTTCGTCGGACGAGTCAATCAACGCTCATATCCTATCTGCCAGACGAAGGAATCAGTCGTATCAACTGCCCATCTTCATGATCGGTTAAAATATAGATATTCCCGTCCGGGCCTTGTCTTACATCCCGCACCCGCTGCCCGATGGTGATTGACTCTTCCCCAACTACAGATTCCCCATCCAGGATAATTCTTCGTACCTGTTCACCCTGTAAGCCTCCGCTGAACAGATCACCCTGCCACTCCGGAAATTGATCTCCCGTATAAAAAGAAAGTCCGCTTGGAGCCTGCGCCGGGGTCCAGACAACTTTAGGATCTTCCATTCCCGGCCTGGAGGTTTCATCAGAAATTCTGAGGTAATGATATTCGAGGCTGTACGTAACTTCCGGCCAGCCATAATTGGCGCCTGGTTTCAGAAGATTCAATTCATCTCCACCGCGTGAACCATGCTCATTGGCCCAAATCCTCCCGCTTTCAGGATCGCGCGCCAGTCCCTGAATATTTCGATGTCCGAGTGTCCAAATTTCAGGCAGTGCCGCCTCATCATCCAGAAAAGGGCTCTGCGGCGCAGGTTCACCCTCATCGGTCAATTTCAATACCTTACCCAGGTGAGTCGCCGGATTTTGAGCCTGCTCCCGAATCCATCCGCCATCATATCGTTTATAATTTCCGCCATCACCCAGCGAAAGTAAAAATGTGTTATCCGCCGCCCACAAAATTCTTGCGCCAAAGTGCTGATCTCCTGTTTTATTATCTGAAACCCTGAATATTTCTTCGAATTCCAAAAGCTCATATCCCTTCAGAATCCCTCGACCTACTGTTGTTCGGTTGGAATCGTCATCACCCGAGGAGTAGGTAAGATAGACCAGACGATTTTCCACAAAATCCGGATGTAGAGACACATCAAGCAGACCACCCTGTCCGCTCACAAAGATTTCGGGGAGGCCCGATATTGGCATGGACTGCAGTTCGCCATTTTCAACAACTCTTAACCGGCCGGGACGCTCGGTAATAAGCATATCCTGTTCATCCCCCGGCAGCCAAACCATCGACCATGGATGCTCCAAACCTGTGAGCATGACTTCCATCTCCCATCCCTCGGCTTCCGGAACTTCTCCTGAAAGGGACACCGGCCCCTCCGGAGTTGCGCAACCGCTGCACAGAACGGCCACAATCAGAATTAAGATTTTTCTATGTTTCAACAACAGCAATTTTTTATCAGCTTCTAAGATTCCTTTTCTACATCTGGTTTACTCATCAAGGGAACACATACAATTTGAACATCGTTTTTAATATTGCGTCTATCCCATTGGTGAAGTCCGCTGATCAGTGTATTTTTCAGCCCAGCAAGTCAACTGAATAAATCAGATACAAATGCCAACACCGGGTACATATCAACATGCTGTTGTACAGCTGAAACAGGATAAAGGTTATTTACTCTCTTTAGAAGAAGGGGGTACAATTTTTCTGCCTTTCAGGGATACGGATGAAGAGTTCAGCGCCGGAGACAAAACAGAAATTTTCATCTACCAGGATAATGAAGGACGTAACACCGCCACCACGTTCAGGCCCCATATTGTTCTGAATCAGATTGAACTTCTTGAAGTTAAACAGGTAACCCATCACGGTGCTTTTATGGACTGGGGCATCCATAAAGATCTGTTTGTGCCATTTAGCGAACAAAGCAACCGGATGATGGAAGGCCGGAAAAACCTTGTTTATCTCTATTTAGATAAAAAGTCGGGACGGCTCACCGGAACCACAAAAATTGAGCGGTATCTTATCGAATCACCCATCACTGTAGAGGAAAAAGAAGAGGTGGATCTTATAATCTGGAATAAAAGTGATTTAGGGCGGAACGTAATCATCAACCAAAAGCACGAAGGCTTAATTTACGAAGATGATATTTTCCAAAATCTCAGGTATGGCGAAAAACGCACCGGGTATATAAAACAAATTCGACCCGATAATAAAATTGATGTAACACTGCGGCCATTTGGATACAAAAAAGTAGAACCCAATGCCGATCAGATATATGAGATTCTGAAAAAAGGTGACGGTTACCTGGACCTTCATGATAAAAGCGATCCCGATTTGATCAGGGCCCGGCTGGAAATGAGCAAAAAAACATTTAAAAAAGCGATTGGTCTGCTTTATCGAAATAATCTGATCCGGATCGAAGATGACGGAATCTACCTGACTGAAAAATCTGAATCGTAAATAATCGAGTTACATCTATGACATCATACGATAAAGTTGAGTTGCAATATTTAAGCAAAGATCAGTATAAAGATCTCCATGAACTTATGCTGATTTCCTATCCGAAACTGGAAGATCCTGCCTGGGAGGAGAAGCATATAGATACGCTGATCAACCTTTTTCCAAAAGGTCAGATTGTGGTAATGGTAGATGGTGTAATCGCAGCCGCGTCGCTTTCTATATTGATTGATTACGAACGCTTTGATAAAAAGCACACCTATATTGAAATGACGGCCAATGACACCTTCGATACCCACACACCAGATGGCGATACGATGTATGGACTGGACATGATGGTGCATCCCGACTACCGGGGAATGCGCCTGGGCCGAAGAATGTATGACTATCGCAAAGAGTTGTGCGAAGAGATGAATCTGAAGGGTATTGTGCTCGGGGGCCGGCTTCCCAACTTCCATAAATATCACAAAGAGATGACGGTGAGGGAGTATATTCAGAAAGTGAAAAATAAGGAGATTTATGATCCTGTCTTGAGTTTTCAGCTCTCCAATGATTTCCACGTAAAAAGACTCGCCAAACATTATTTGCCCGAAGATCAGGCGTCGCACGAACATGCCGCCCTGCTTGAATGGACCAATGTATATTATGTGCCGCCGGATACCCAAACATTTGGCGTAGAAAAATCAATTGTACGAATGGGGCTTGTGCAATGGCAGATGCGGGCCTATAAAGGCTTTGATGATCTGGTGGAGCAAATTGAATTTTTTGTAGATTCTGTTTCGGGGTATAATGCTGATTTTTTACTTTTTCCGGAATACATAGATGCTCCCCTGATGGCAGAATATAATCACCTTACTGAAGCCTCTGCTATTCGAAAACTGGCCGGTTATACTGATAAACTCCGGGATACTTTTTCGAACCTTGCAATCTCGTATAATATCAACATCATTACAGGAAGCATGCCCGAGGTGCGGGATGACGGCTTGTATAATGTAGGCCACCTTTGCAAGCGAAATGGTGAGATTGAGAAATATGAAAAGATTCATGTAACCCCTGACGAAGTAAAAGCCTGGGGGATGAACGGTGGAAATACCATCAAAACGTACGAAACAGATGCAGGGCGAATTGGCATACTAATCTGCTACGATGTGGAGTTTCCAGAATTGACCCGCCTTCTTGCACTTGAAGGTCTCGACATCTTGTTTGTGCCTTTTATGACAGACACCCAGAATGGCTATTCGCGAGTACGGAACTGCGCTATGGCACGAGCCATTGAAAATGAATGCTATGTGGCTGTGGCAGGCAGTGTGGGAAATTTGCCTAAAGTTCACAATATGGATATTCAGTATGGACAATCCGTAGTCTTTACACCCTGTGATTTTGCTTTCCCCACAAATGGAATAAAAACTGAAGCAACACCAAATACCGAGATGATGCTCATCGCCGATGTAGATCTGAACCTGCTAAAAGAGTTGCACGAAAACGGAAGTGTCCGAATTTTAAGAGACCGGCGAACGGATCTCTATGATTTAACAAAGAAGATTCGAAACTGAGAATATAATAGTCACTTTTCTGCCATAGTGATCCGATGTGAGAGAGAAAACACTTTGCAACTAATTCATTTAATCGAATTCACATTTAATTAGTTTTCCACTTCATAAATTCTTCTGAAGAAACAATAAACCATCGTACTCTGTTATAAAGAGTACAATCAAGCAATCAATAATTTAAAAGGGAGCATTATGTCAATAATTGAAAGAAGTGATTTAAAGTATGACTATACATGGTCATCAAAACCTGCCAGCACCCCGCGCAGTGATGTAAGAACTGAAAAGGGAAGCAGAAGCAATATGTTTAGTGCCAGCGAAGGGGAAGGCGTACTTGCATTTATCAATGAATATGCCCAAAAACACGGAATTACAGATAAACAAGAAGCCCTGAGAATTGAAAGGCTTCTACACGATAAACTGCAGGAAAGAGAAATGACTCGTAAAGAAGTTAGGCAATGGCTTGATGAACAAATGAGAGGCGGATAAAACAAAACAAGCCTCAGTGCACTACTTTTGTTTGTGAACTGAGGCTTGAATGTTATAAGATTTGACCCTTCACTAACTGCAGGTTGTATCCGCAAATGTTTCGTCCCAGCATTGGCGATCTTCCCCAGGCCTGTCGATATAGCCTATTCCTGTGCTGCTATTCCAAAATACAGACACATCCTGGTCTAAATTGAAGCCTGAATATTCAAGGGAGTTATCATCTCCGTTTCTCTCATAATCTATCCGTAATACGTCATCCTCATCAGGATAATCAATAATAGTAGAAAACGTGAACTGCGAATCAGAAATGGTTTCCCATTCGTATACCAGATACGCCGCACCAGATTCACCGGGCATAAAGTACTCCCAGCTTCCGCTATCTCCATCATTAGAAACTATACCGGTTAAATATTTAAATTCATTCACTGATTCACCTTCAAAATTTCCGGTCAGGTACACGTTCCATTCTGTTCCGGCGGTAGTTTCTTCAGCAGTAGTTTTAATGGTTATGTTTTCTCCCTCTTCATTGAATGTAAATGTCCATACCCATCTGCCATCTTCAAACGTCGCGTTCTGACTTTGGGTAAATAACAGATAGGATTGCCCTATACCCGTTGCTCCCACCATGTTGGCATTCGCAGCCTCGACCAGGGCCGCGGCTTCATTAAAAGCCTCATATTCTTCACCGGTAGGACTATTATTCTGAAAGATCGATCTTTCAATTTCCACAGGAGCTGCTTCTGGAATTTGAGGAGGATCTCCCTCGTCAGCTCCGGTCGGTGAATCATCTGAGCAGCCATTAATAATAAAAAGCAGCGTCGCAATTGATAGAAGTGTGATTAAAGATTTAAATTGAGACATCATATTACTATTTTTTTTGGGTTTTAGTTCAAAAACTGTCTTGAAAGTCTATACTCTTTACACATAATGCGTAAAAATAGATCCATAGATATCAATTTACTCAAAATTTATCCCGTTTATCTTTTAATGCTTTGTATAGCATTTCTCGCGCTCTAAAGATATGAGCCTTAACGGTACCCAATGGAAGGTCCAGCTCTTCTGAAATTTCCTGGTAGCTTAACTCTTCAATATGTCTCATCTCAATGACCTGGCGGTATTTGTCCGGAAGATTTTTAATTGCTGTAGTAAGAATTTTTTTCCGCTGTTTTCTTATTATAGCGCGGTCTGTCTCATTGTCTTCATCAGGAAGTTCAATCGACAGTTCTCCATCCCGGGTTTTAACCGGTTTATCGATCGATGTAGTTTGAAGCTTTTTTTTTCTCAGGTAATCAATCGTATGATTTGTTGTAATACGATATAACCAAGTAGAAAAGGCATAATTACTATTGTAAGATTCCAAATTATTAAAAGCTTTCATCAGGGATTCTTGCACCAAATCCTCCACTTGTTCACTCTCTTTTACCATTCTGGCAACATGAAACTGTAGCGGACGCCGATATTTATCCGTAAGCTTTTCGTAGGCACGCTGATTGCCACCAAGCGCTTCCGCTACATACGATTCATCTTGCAGGCTGCTTTTTGAAGCATCGTCTCTTCCGGAGTCTTTTGAAGAATCATGATTTGTAGTCATTCAAAAAAAAACTATTTTCGTGATACATATTTAAAAGGCTATACGCACTAAGTATAGACAGACCTTAACCTTTATTTAAAAATCAACTTAACATAAGAATAGAACTATGAAAAAACTACTTGCTATCATATTTGCAACTGCATTAATAATGGGTATGTCATCATATACCAATATTGCGCATGCTCAAGTCGACACAACTACCGACGGTAGTGTACAGGAAGGTGATTTTAAAGCTGGAATTGGCCTCGCTTTTGGAACCGGTATCGGGTTTGGCGAACTTGACAACGATCTTGGAATTCGCGCTGATGGTTATTACGCATTTACTGATGTAATCAGAGGCGGTGGAGATTTTACTTTTTATTTTCCAAAAAGTGAAGGTCCTGCAGAAATTACCGTATGGGAACTTAACCTGAATGGTAATTATATCTTCAAAGATGAAGACGGATTAATTCTTTACGGTCTGGGTGGTATTAACATCACCGGATTTTCCTGGGAATCAACTTTTAGCTTTGGCGGGTTTACCGAATCAGAATCAAGCAGCGATTCTGAATTTGGTCTGAATCTTGGTGGTGGTCTTGAGTATGCCCTCGATTTTGCTGATTTATTCGCTGAAGCAAAACTCAGTGGACTTGGCGGAAATGCAGATCAGTTTGTTCTTGGTGCAGGTCTGAGATTTGGTTTCTAAAAAAACTGATATTTTATCAAGTGTAGGTTCATATAAAAATGTCGGGTAGTCATCGGAGGAGTTTTTTGAAAAATCGAGGCACACCTGATTAGTATATGATTCATGGATGACTCATCCGATGACTTCCGTTGGATAGTTCACCATTGACATTCCACTAAAAAAGATAAAGGCGCTCTGTTTATACGGGCGCCTTTTTTTTATGCATGATATTTTTCCATCAGAATTCCGTGGCGGATTCCACCGGTTGAAACGGTAATCTTATCACAGTTGCAATAGGTCATAAATTCCGACAGAATAATCA
>CAYOLE010000049.1:6954-16844 GCA_964404705.1 uncultured Rhodohalobacter sp.
TTTTCCGCGTCACGTACTGCACTTGTCGCTGTAACAATAGTTTCGGATGAGATTTCCGGAAAATTAGATTCCAGCAGTGTTTTGTATTCTCTTAAAACTGCAAGAGCACGGTTTTGAGCTTCATCAGATAAAATACCCGTCTGATCCACTCCCTGACCAAGTCTTGGAATTTGCTGCTCCTCGTGGATTACCTGAATGGTGTCATTAAAAATATCAGCAACAAGCAGCAGTATCGAATTTGTACCAATATCAATTGAGGAATGTATCATTTCTGAATTTTCTCAATCTGCATCATAATCCACTCCTCTTCTTTCTGAATATCAGTTACCTGTACAGCATGGTTTCTCAGCTCATTGCGTATACGATCTTCGTCTGAATTGAGCAGACCTGACAAACATAGTATGCCCTGTTCGTCAAGCATGGAAATCATGTCAGCAAGAAACTCGAGGATCACGTTTCGATCTATATTTGCAAGTATCAGATCGAAGGGCTGTTCGTGTTCTGCCTGTTCAAATCCCCCAAGACGAATGTCGAGCTTGGAACCGACATTATTGATGAGCGCATTTTCGTTAGCATTCTGTTCACTCCACGGATCAAAATCAAAGCCAATAACCTGAGCAGCTCCCGCTTTACAGGCAGCAATTGCTAAAATTCCTGTTCCTGTTCCGGCATCCAGCACACGTTTATCCTTACAATTCACCCGATCAAGTTGCTGAAGCATCAAACGCGTAGTTGCGTGATATCCTGTGCCAAACGACATTTTCGGGTCAATCTCCAGCAGGATCTTTCCCTCTGCCGGCTCCTCCAGCGACCAGGTAGGTCTCACAAAAAAAGGACCAATTGTTTGAGGTTGAATACTTTCTTCCCAGGCCGTATTCCAATTTTCTTCTTCAACTTCCGATAGTTCAACAAAAGAAGCCTCAGGAAGAGCGCCAATCAATTGCTCAATTGACTCGCGGTGTGTGTCGTTAAAACGTGGCTTTTCAACAAAAGCTATAAGTAAATTATCCTGCTGTTCAAAACCGTAAAAATCCATATCCATCAGTTCTGCGATAACATGCTCCTGGTAATGATCGGATACTCTGATAATCAGTTTTAAATAATTCATGATGGAATTCTGTTGTAGATCAATTCAAGCAAAACATCGCCCACGGCCTGAAGTGTTTCCGGATCGATAATATCCATATTGTCATTTTGTGTATGCCAGTATGGTGGAAATTTGATATTTCCGTTATGATCTAATGTATGATGTATAATGTTGATCATGGGAATACCCGTAAGCTGCCGCACAATGATATGATCATCTGCAACATTTCCGCCTCTTTGATCAAGAAACAAATTATCGTACCTCAATCGTGCCGCAATTGCCCAAATTTCATTTACAAGATTGGGTACAAACCGCATGGAATAGGCTTCTTTTGAAAATTGCGCGTATTCACCCCCAACCATATCCAAAAGTATACCAAACCGGGGGCTGTATCCCGGTACAGGTGGATTATTTCCCCAATGGCGCGCACCCAGGAAATAGTTATCCAGATCGGAAACTTCTCCATAATCTTCACCATCAAAAAAGATGATATCCACACCGATGGGAAGTTCGTTTTCTGAAAAAATTCTTGCAAGCTCCAGTAAAACGCCGACTCCGCTTCCGCCATCATCCGCTCCCAAAATCGGGCTGTCAGGATCCACTTCATCTTCCTCTGCCCTCGGGCGTGTATCCCAATGGGCAGCCAGTATGATTCTATCCGTGTGATGCACTCCAAAAGATGCCAGCAGATTATACATCGTCAGATTTTCTCCATACACTTCCTGCTGAAATTCCTGCACAAATACATTGCGAGTACCGGCTATATCCACCAGTTTTTCTCTCAGATACTCTTTTGTTAAAACATGTTCTTGTGTATTGGGAACACGCGGACCAAAGTTCACCTGTTCCTGAATAAAGTTGTAAGCATTTTGTGCGTTAAACTCCGGAACCACCCTTCCCTGTCTCTCAAATTCCAGCCCCGCACCTTCTTCTCTGCAGGATATAAAAAGCAGAAGCAGTGAAATCAGAAAACAAAATTTCCGGGTTCGCTTCATGTTTTGCGATCCACCAAAGTTGCTGAAGATTGCTGAACCGGCAGAACAACTGTATCCATAATATTTACGTGATCCGGTCGATTTGCTGTAAAAAGTACAATTTCAGCGATATCGAGAGAAGTTAACGGCTTCACACCTTCATACACACTGTCTGCTTTTTCATTATCGCCCTTAAAGCGTACATTGCTGAATTCTGTTTCTACCAGACCCGGAGAGACTTCACTTACCCGGACTGAAGTACCATGCAGATCTTTCTTTGCTGACTGTGTAATGGCGTGTACAGCGTGTTTAGTGGCACAGTATACTGCGCCCCCCGGATAGGCTTCATGGCCCGCTATTGAACCGATATTAATAATGTGCCCCTGGTTTCGATTCCTCATCAGGGGCGACAGAAAACGGGTCATATTCAAAAGACCTTTTACATTTGTATCGATCATTCGATCCCAGTCTTCAAAATCTCCTTTATCAACAGGGTCTGTTCCTACCGCCAGTCCTGCATTGTTGATAAGAATATCAACTGGAATATCAATAGAATCCACGAAACTACGGCAGGCCTCTCTGTCTCTCACATCAAATACACTCGTAGAAACTTGAATATCAGAAGACCCAGTAAGTTCAGATTCCAGTTGTCGAAGACGAGATTCCCGGCGGCCGGTTAGAATCAGGTGTGAGCCAGCTTCTGCAAACAGTTCAGCACAGGATCGTCCAATTCCCGAAGTGGCTCCGGTTATCAGCACCCATTTATTTTGTAACCGGTTGTGTGTTTTCATTTATAACTATTCATATTGCTGTTCAACTGCACGGCCTGCTCTCAGAATATTTTTCTCGGCAAAGGAATCAGCCATAAACTGAATTCCCACCGGTAACCCATTCGAGTGTGTTCCGGCTGGAACACTGATACCACAGATACCGGCAAGATTTGCAGATATTGTATAAATATCGTTCAGGTACATTTGAACGGGGTCGTCCTGGTTTTCTCCAAGCTTGAATGCAGTAGTGGGTGCGGTTGGAGAAACAATCACATCCACGTTTTCAAATGCTTGTTCGAAATCTTGCTTAATCAGACGTCGCACACGCTGCGCTTTGCCAAAATACGCTTCATAATATCCTGCACTCAGCACATAAGTACCCAGCAATATCCGACGCTTAACTTCCGTACCAAATCCTTCAGTTCTTGATTTTTTATACAGACGAATGAGAGGCGAATCAGCCTTTGCTAATTTATCAACCAATTCTTCATGCTCCCTGCCAGTAGCTATTTCCAGCCGCTGTTCAAGAGCGATCTGTTCCTGCTTCAGTTCTTCTTCAACGCTATCAAAGTCAGCTCTGTGACCATAACGAATACCATCATATCGGGCCAGGTTACTGGATGCCTCTGCGGTAGCCAAAATGTAATAAGTGGCAATAGCGTACTCCGTATGTGGCAGATTAATCGATACGAGGGTATGGCCATCGGCTTCCAGCGATTTCAACTGATCTTCAATTATTGACCGGACCTCATCATCTAATCCATCACCAAAATATTCATCGGGAACACCGATTTTCAGTTTATCATTACTTTGGAGAGCTTCGCTGTATTTTTCGACAGGGTGATCTGATGATGATTGATCCATTGGATCTTTACCCGACAAATGCTCCAGTAAAATTGCTGCATCGGTAACATTATGTGCAAAAGGGCCAATGCAATCGAACGATGAAGCAAACGCCACAAGCCCATGGCGGGATACCCGTCCATACGTTGGCTTTAAACCAACAACACCGCAATACGAAGCCGGCTGTCGAATGGAACCGCCGGTATCGGAACCGAGCGACATACTGCACATATTTGCCGCCACAGCAGCGGCACTTCCCCCGCTTGATCCGCCGGTTACATATTCACTGTTGTGAGGATTTTTTGAAGGCCCGTAGATAGAATTTTCGGTAGATGAGCCCATCGCAAACTCATCCATATTTGTTCTGCCGAGAAAAAGTGCATCTTCGGCGGCAAGTTTATCAATGACAGTTGCGTTATAAACGCTTTCAAAATTTCTCAGGATGTTACTTGAGCACGTCGTTTTTTTTCCTTTTTCGCAGATAAGATCTTTTACCGCAATGACAGAACCGGCAAGTTTTCCGGCAGTTCCGTCTTCAATTTTTTTCTGAATGGTTGCTGCCTGTTCCCGGGTTTTAACTTTATCTATCGAAACTAAGGCATTTACAGTTTTATTAGATGATTCTATAGTTTCGATATACTTGTCGACAATGTCCTGCAATGTGGACGTACCTGCAGATAGCTCATCTTGAGTCCTGAGCAAATTCTTCATGTAAAAACCGTCAGTTTATTGATCTGATGTTGATTCTGTTTTTGCTTCCGTCTCGTTTTTAGGTCGGGCGGAGCCTGCATTTTTAACCTCTTCGGCCCCCTTATCAATCTCCTTTTTAATATCGTCAGAAGCTTTTCGGAACTCCTGTATTCCCTGCCCGATACCTTTTGCAAGTTCCGGAATGCGCTTGGCACCGAATAAAAGCAGGATTATCATAACTATAATTACAATTTCAAAACCGCCGGGCATACCCATAATAATCTGTGTTTTAATTAAATCTGTTAATACAATTCAATTAAGATAAAAAATATTTTGTTGACCTTTTGAACACCTGACAAAAAAAAGTATATCTTAGTGACCGAATTTTATTTGCTTTTTTCATTTACAAACTGTTTATAACAGTCGAAATAAGTTTTATCATAAATCGTTAAAGAGAAAAATATGATTTGGACAGTTGAATTAGCAGCCGTGTTAGATGAAGCCCCTTTTCCTGCTACACGGGAAGAGTTGGTCGAATGGGCCGAAAGAACAGGATTGCCCCAGCAGGCGATAGATAACCTTTATGAACTTGATGAAATCGCCGAAGGCGAAGACACAGTGTATGAGGGAATTGAAGATATCTGGCCCGACTATATTCGCAAAGAAGACTTTTTCCATGGTGAAGAGGATGAAGGCTTCGATTACGATGATGTGTAATCACCTCTATTGTTCATCACTGAATTTTTAAATTCCGGGCTCAGCTTTTGTCTACACATCTTGATATGAGACAATTCTTACTAAGCCTGGGTATTCTTGTAGCAATAGCTGCAATACGAATTCTTTTACCGCAAACTGTTGTTGCCCAAACTGAAAGCTCATTAAATCAAAATAACTCCGAAAGTGAAAAAGTTGTTCGGGTTATCCGGTTTTCAGGAAATCAGGAGGTACGAAACAGTACACTCAGAACACTCGTCAGGACTGATAATAACAGAGAGTTTCTGGGAATACCGCGTTTTACTCCATGGTATTATCTATGGCGTCTAATTGGTGTAGGAGAGTCTCCGGCTTATCTTGATCGTGAAATGGTAGCCAATGATATTGAACGGATAGAGGTTTACTACGAAAACCTCGGTTTTTTTGAAGCCACCGTAGATACTTCATTAATCGAGTACCGTGAAAACAGAGTGGAGGTATCGTTTATCATTGATGAAGGTCAAAGGTCTGAAATTCATTCTGTGTCTTATACAGGTCTTCCCGAATTCGAAGATCCTGATATGCGTCCGCGTTTTTTTGCCGACAGCGAATTTGCTGAAGATCAGGTAAATGATTCTACCTTTGTAGTAAATCAACCTTATGAAGTTCAAAAGTTGCGGCGTGAGCAAACACGTGTTATCAATTTCCTGAAAAACTCGGGATATGCTTCTGTGCAGAGAGATTCAGTACACGCCCTTGCTAAACCTGTAGAAGAAGAATCCCATCGGTACGACATTCTTTACTCCATAACCCCGGGAGAGATTTATACGTTCGGGGATGTTCACATTACGCTCAGCGGACCAGATAATCTCGGTGAATTTGATGAGGAAGAAACATTTCAGGGAGAACCATATACGGAAGCCGGACACACAATTTATATCCAAAAGCACAGCAGTGCCCAGACAAGGTTCAGCCTGCTTACAGAACAAATCCGGTATAAACCGGGTGCTATATTTGATCAATCAGCCTATCTGCGAAGTGTTAATTCTTTCCAGAATCTGGGAATGATCATTACAAACCGGTTTGCTCTTAATGATGAAGGAAGCCTGCCAGATTTTTCCCGATCCGATATTCCCTCCTATTTTGATCTGCAAACTATTCCCCGGCATTCGATCAGGGCTGAATTCTTTGGAATGAGACGTTATGGATTCGGTACCGGTGTAGGCATAAACTACAATAATAATAATTTAAGAGGACGTGCTGACAATCTTACGATAGGAATTAACACCAGTGTTGAATATGTAACATCGGGAACACTTAGCGAAATTGCCCCCATAGATCAGGATACCGGGGAACGCAGTATTACAGAGTCCACTTTCTTTCAAAGCTACGAGATCCGAACCGAATACACGCTGCCCCGGCTTAATTTTCCGTTCCAGGTATTCAGAGATCGTTCCTGGGTTCAAAATGCCAGTACACGGTATGCCCTGAGTTATAGCCAAAGTAACCAGTTGTTTTTTGATATTAATTCGGACATTCGATTCAATACCCGATATGAAGTTACCCATTCTAACCGGTTTACAAGTATATTTGATCTGGTGGAAATGGATATTATTGATACAGACCCTTCCGATCAGTTTCTTGAAAGTCTCGAAATTCAATTCGAAGAACAACCCATTGTACTTGCACGAATTCTGGAAGATTTCAGACCTCAATTTTCTTCTATTATCCGTTACACTCTCCGAAATAGAAATACAAATTTAATAAAGCGTGATTTTGGATATTCAAGCGAGTTTTCAATCGCTATTGGCGGAAATGTTCCCTATCTGCTTGATCGGTTTATATTTAGCCCGGGTGATATTCAGCACACGTTGCCGTCGCCGTTCGGAATCTCCTCGAACGCTTTGGCGTACAGCCGATTTGCAAAATTTTCAGCTGATTACCGGCGCTACTTCAGTTTATCAGGGAATACTGTATTTGCCATACGTGGTTTTGCAGGAATAGCACATCCTCTTTTTGAAAGTGAAAGCATTCCCCTCAGCAGGAGATTCTTTGCCGGAGGTAGCAATGATATCCGCGGGTGGAATCCATTCCGGCTTGGCCCTGGTGGAATCAGTCCTCAGGAAGTGAGTGTACCAGGGGGTGATATAAAAATTGCTGCATACAAAGAGTTGAGACAGATTTTTATGCGTGATGTTTTTAATGCACAATGGCATATAGCCTGGCACACCGATGCAGGCAATGTTTGGTATGGGCCAAAAACATCACTCGTTGATGCGGACGGAAACGAACTTTTGGATGAAGGCAGATTTTTTATTGACAGCTTTTATAAACAAATTGCCGTGGGATCAGGGTTTGGCCTCCGACTTGATTGGGAATTTATAGTTACAAGATTCGATTTCACATTCAGAGTCCATGATCTTCAACAAGGATGGTTTGAAAATCGGACGGCTTATTTTAGCTTTGGAATCGGTCACTCTTTTTAATTGATCATTGGAAAAGCCGTACTTTTTTATCCAATCTTATTCCTTCTGCAAGAGGAAATCCTGTATGTTAAGTACAAATTTTTTCCCTCTAATTTCGCTAAGGTACAGCTGTGAAAATCCAGGTTTGAACAGCTAATTTAACTACAATCATACTTATGTTTGGAAATAGTCAATTCACAAAGTTAAAAAATCAAACAAGGATGATCTTCAGTTCTCAATTTCTGAAAGATCTATCCATAACGGAACGATACGAGTTCCTGCAGCTTTGCCATCGCAGAAAATATAACCAGGGGGAATATATTTATTATCAAAATGATCCCGGCACCGGTATGTATTTTATAGAAGAAGGTATGGTTGAGCTTATTGTAACAAATAAAGATAACAACGCTAATAGCAATGTTAATCAAGTAACCTTTCAACTGGCACCTCCGGATAGCTTTGGAGCTCTTTCGATAGGTTATGATCTCAGACGCCTCTCCTCGGCAAAATGTATTACAAATTGTACACTCCTCGGTTTTTTCAATCCTGATTTTGAAACTTTAAAAAAAAGAAATCCCACCATAGCCGTAAAGTTTTTGGAGAAGTTAAGTTCAACCGCCATGAGGCAACTGGAACGTATGGTTAGAGAACTTGAAAAAGCCACCAGTACCCAAAATGTATTCTCCATTCATTTCCAGACTTATTATGAACGAGATGAAAATGAAAATAACCCTCTCGAATAGATAAATGTTATGCCGGGGAAAAGGTGACAGAGAAACTACTTTAGCGTATTTAAGTACTGCTATTTTTTGTAAATAACATTGGGATTGAGCCGGGAGGAAAGTCGCCTTCTGGATTGAATGGGCGCGGTAGGTTATCAATAGCATGTTTGTACCTGTCTAATACCCACTTCTAACAGGACTGACTTTTACACTAATCTGATTTATCAATAAACACACTTGTATTGCTCTATGACTTTAAAAAAGGGAACAGTTGTCAATTTAGAAATAGAATCAACTGCTTTTAAAGGTAAGGGAATTGCAAAAGCTGATGGTCTCGCAGTTTTTGTGCCGGGCACAGCCCCCGGTGATAAAATAAAGGCGATGATCACCCGCAAAAAGAAATCTTTCTGCGAAGCTAAAGTTCTTGAGATTCTTAAACCTTCTTCCATACGCGTGGAGCCTGCGTGCATTCATGCATACACGTGTGGCGGCTGTACCTGGCAGCATATCCCGTACGAAAAACAGCTCACCTATAAAGAACAGCATGTACGCGATCACATTTCCCGGATTGCCGGTCTCGATGACAAGATTGTACAGCCAATTATAGGGTGCGATCAGCCGCTGTATTACCGAAATAAAATGGAATACAGCTTCGGTACCCGAAGGTGGTTATCAGAATCTGAAATTAAAAAAGATGAATTTGTAGATGATACAGGTTTCGCCGCTGGTCTGCATGCCCCCGGTCGATATGATAAAATTTTGAATCTTCACGAGTGCCACCTTCAGAAACCGGTTTCGTTCAGGTTGCTGGATTATGTGAGAAATTTCTGTATTAAAAATAATATAGAAGCCTTTAATACACATAAAAATGAAGGTTTTATGCGGCATCTTGTTATTCGCACATCCGCCCACACCGACGATCTTATGGTGAATATTGTCACTTTCCGGGATGATCCGGACATCATCAGTAAGCTTTCGCGATTGTTGCTTGAATCTTTTCCGCAGATCACAACCATTGTGAATAATGTAAACGACCAGACAAATCCAACCGCCATAGGACGGTTTGAAAACCTGATTCACGGACCGGGATATATCACAGATAAAATTGGAAATCATACATTTAAAATTCATGCCAACGCGTTTTTCCAGACTAATACAAATCAGGCCGAAAAACTTTACTCTGTAGCGCGTCAATACGCAGAGCTTGATCATGGCGGCCATCTTTTTGATCTCTATTGCGGGGTGGGTACCCTTTCCCTTTTCATGGCGGATAAAGCTGATAAGGTTACCGGTATTGAACTTGTTGATATAGCGGTTAAAAACGCAAAATTCAATGCTAAAGAAAATGGCGTGAAGAATGTTGAATTTGTACTGGGTGATATGAAAGAAACGTTCAACGAGGATTTTTTAAACATCCATGGCCAACCCGATTGCATAATCACCGATCCGCCGCGATCGGGTATGCATCCGGATGTGGTGGACCAACTTTGCGAACTGGATGTAAACAGGCTGGTGTATGTCAGCTGCAACCCATCCACCATGGCCCGCGATCTGAAAATCATGAAAGAGTATTATTCCATTGAAAAAGTTCAACCGGTTGATATGTTTCCTCAAACCTATCACATCGAGGCTGTTGCACAATTGAC
>CAYOLE010000050.1:0-16714 GCA_964404705.1 uncultured Rhodohalobacter sp.
TGTTCGGACATACTCTTAATTTGTAAAAGCTTATAAAAAAAGTCTTGTTTTTTGAAACAGTAAATTAAATGATGTAACAATGTCGTTCATCATACGATAGAACTCCCTACCTTAAATTTCGTCGTGCTAAATCATAAAAATATAAAGGCTTTGGAACATTACAGACTATTCAGCATTACTTTCTTTTTAATTGGACTATTACTTACTGGGTGTGGATCAGAAACATCAAATAATACTAATGGTGGTGATTTTTCCCAGATGAGAGGCGGAAATGGTCAAGCTACCAGTGTGGAAATCATGCCGGTGGAAACAGCTTCTATATCTGATCAAATTCGGTCTTTTGGAACGATCAGGGCCCAGGATGTCGTGAATATCAATCCACAGGTGAGCAATCGGGTGACCCAAATTCATGCTGATTTGGGTGATACTGTCCGGCAGGGCGATCTTATGGCTAAGATTTATGATGTGCCGTATCGCGATGCTTTTGAACAGGCGCAGGCCCAATATCAACAAAGTCGAATTGCCTTTGAAAGAGATAGCACCCAGTATTCGCGTCAGGAGCGCCTTTTTGAAACAGGCGCGATAAGTTCGGCAGAATTTGATGAAGCCAGGGCTACTTTCAGCACCAGTCGTTCTCAACTGGAAGCGGCCGATGCTTCGCTTACTCAATCACGTGAAGATCTTGCCAATACCGAAATTCGAAGCCCGGTAAACGGAGTTGTATTAAATCGATTGATTGCAGAAGGGGATGTTGCCACCACTGGCCAAACAGCTTTTGAGGTTGCCAATCTTGTGGGGTACGAAACGCGCCTGTTTATGCCCATGCAGGATTGGGAAGAGGTGACTGTAGGTCTGCCCGTAGAACTCCGTATGAGTAACCGGCCGGAAACCATAGCCAGCGGAACCATTTCACGTATCAGTCCGCAGCTGAATCCTGAAACAGGACTTGGGGAAGTAGTAGTAAGTCTTGTGGAAGCAACTTCTTCTGTACGGCAGGGAGTGCTTGCTGAATCGAGGATTACACTCGAAACGCGAGATAATACTATTGTAATCCCACGATCGGCAATGATCGAAAATGTTGAAACGTACATTGAGCCAGAAACAAATACGGTTGAGCTGCGTCGGAATTTCTCTGTCTTTATTGCACAGGGAGATACAATTGCAACCCGCAAGGATCTTTCTCTTGGGCTTGAGCAGGGAGAGCGTGTAGAAGTTTTGAGTGGACTTGAAGAGGGAGAAAGTCTCATCGTAACAGGACAATCGGGTCTGCGCGAGGGCGCAAGAATACGTATAGCCGGTCAGGAGCGATTGGGACCGGATCGCGGTGGAGAAATTAATATGGAAAGAGTTGAACGCGGTGAAGGCGGACAATCCTCTAATAATCAATCAGGCAGTAACTGAAAAGCAGATGAAGAATCTATCAAAACTTGCAGTTGCCAGGCCGATCACATTTTTGATGACCAGCCTGATATTGATTGGCTTTGGCATCTTCGGGTTGTCAAACCTCCGACTGAATCTCTATCCTGATGTTTCGTTCCCTACTATTACCGTGTACACCACATATGAAGGTGTGGCTCCTGAAGATATAGAAACACTGATCACACGGCCCATTGAAGAATCAGTGGGGAGTGTTTCTGGTATCGAACGGGTTCGGTCGCTCTCAAGCCAGGGGGCATCGGTTGTACGCCTGAATTTCAGCTGGGGAACAGATCTGTTTTTTGCCGAAACAGAAGTGCGAAAACGCCTCGATCAGATCCGCCGCAGTCTTCCCCAGGATGCGGAAGAACCTGTGGTGTTTTCATATGATCCTAACGACGAACCGATTGTAGTGCTTACGCTTACATCGGATACAAGAAGTGCCCGCGAGCTGCGAACTTTTTCAACCCAGCAGCTGGAGCAGCGGCTTGAGCGGATTCCGGGGGTGGCTTCTGCAGCAACTGCCGGAGGTCTGGACCGCCAGATAAATGTACAGCTCAGCAATGCGCAGATGCTCGCTTATGATATTGATATCGGCACGGTGGCTGATCGGCTGCAGCAAGAGAATGTTCAGGTGCCTGCCGGTGAGCTATCGGAAGGGGAGACATCCTATTCTCTGCGAACCATTGGAGAGTTTAAAAATGTAGATGAGATCCGCAATAGTATTGTGGCTGTTCGGGAGGGAAATCCGGTTTACCTGAAAGATATTGCTTCTGTGGCGGACGGAATTTCTCAGCCGATAGGAAATGTACGGGTTCAGGGAAATGATGGTGTTATCCTGAATATTTATAAATCCAGCGATAGCAATATTGTGACGGCTGCAGGGGGTGTGATGAGTTCGATTGAGGAACTCAGAGGTATTTTACCCGCTGGTGTGGAACTGAATGTTCTCACCAACCGGGCTGATTTTATTGAGATGTCGATACGCAATCTTGTGTTTACAGCACTCCAGGCTATATTCCTGGTGATGGTGATGCTTTTACTGTTTCTGAGAAGCGGCAGATCATCGCTCATTGTGGCTATTTCCATACCTGTTTCGATCATCACCACCTTTAGTATTATGCATTGGGCTGATGTGAGTTTGAATATAATTTCGCTTTCAGGTTTAACGCTTGCAGTGGGCCTGGTGGTGGATAATGCTGTGGTGGTACTCGAAAATATCTTCAGGTTCAGAGAAGATGGTCAGGATGATGCTACATCATCAGTTTCAGGTGCACAGGAGGTAACAGGTCCGGTAATGATGAGTACGCTCACCACGCTGGTTGTGTTTTTGCCCGTTCTTTTTGTTCCAGGAATAGCCGGTCTGCTTTTCAGAGATCTTGCGCTAACAATATCGTTTGCACTGATTGTTTCTGTGCTCGTTGCTCTGACTCTCATCCCCGTAATGAGTTCACGGCTGTTTAGTAAAGAGCTTGAAGCTTCGGGAGAGAACAAAACATTACTGCGAAAATTAATTGAATGGAGCCGGGAATCGGTGACCAACCGGATCCTCTCATTACCGCTCTTTCTAATTCTGATTCCGATCTACCCTTTTATTTTTCTCTTCAGAAAAGCAGCTGACAGAACGGCCGGTTTTTTCTCAGACAGAGTTGCACCCCCTCTTACCCGCGGTCTTGACAGGATGGAGAAATCATATAACCGATGGATTATCGGTGCGCTGAACAAAAGCGGATTGGTAGTAGTAGGAGCATTTATTCTGTTAATCGCTTCACTGCCGATCTTTTATCTGCTTGGGGGAGAGTTTTTCCCAGAAGTGGATGAAAATAATATTGTTCTGGAAGTACAGCGCGAACCGGGAGTGAATCTGTTCGAACTGGAAAACACTATTGACAGGATGGAGAATATCATCCAAAACGAAGTTCCGGAAGCACGCCTCATTGTGTCAGATTACGGGGATAAAACCGGAATTGAAGGAGCTGACAATCCCGGCGGAAACCAGGGAGTTGTACGGATTGAACTTGTTCCGGTGAGTGATCGAAGCCGCACCCAATTTGAAATAACCGCTTCACTTCTTGAGCGGATGCGTGATGTTCCCGGTGCAAATATTCGTGAGCTTAGGGAAGATCCGCTAAGTCCCGACGGAGAAACCGGATTGATCGTTCAGATTTATGGTTTTAACCCGGAAATACGCCAGGAACTTGCCTCTATTGCCATGAGCGGTTTGCGCGGAACAGAAGGTATCGCAAGTGTATTCAGCAGTGCCGATCAGGAACGTCCCGAATTGCGCATTGAAATGGACAGGGAACGAATTTCCAGAGTAGGGCTCAACACATCACAGGTTGCTACTGCAGTAAGTAATGCTGTACGGGGAGATATAGCGACCACTTTTGTAGATCAGGGAGTGGAATTTGAGGTGTTGGTTCAGCTGAGTCCGTACGACAGGGCACAGTCAACCGCACTGGAAGAGATTCAGATTCAAACGGCAGCAGGCACATGGATGCCGCTAAAAAATCTCGCACGGGTCGAACGGTACTCGGGTCCATCAAGTATATTGCGAGTTAATCAGGAACGAATGGTTGAAGTAGAAGCGGATCTTGCCGGTATTGATCTCAGAACAGCTACCGAACGCGCCCGGTCAATCCTGAATGATATAAATTGGCCCGAGGGATACCGCTACGAAGTTGCAGGATCAGCCGAAGATCAGCAGAGATCTTTTCAGTACCTGATGATTGCATTTTTGATTGCAGGTGTGCTTACTTACATGGTGATGGCTTCACAATTCGAAAGCCTGGTTGAACCTTTAATTATCATTGTTACTATTCCACTGGCCCTCACCGGGGTTCTGCTGATGCTGTGGATCACATCAACCCCCGTAAGTGTAACGGCTATGGTCGGCCTTGTGCTGCTTACAGGTATCGTTGTAAATAACGGAATTGTGATGATTGATTACATCAAAATTCTTCAAACCCGGGGCCAGAACCGGCTGGATGCAATATCAAATGGAGCTACTCGCAGATTAAGGCCGATTTTAATGACAGCTCTGACTACCATTCTGGCCATGGTGCCGCTGGCACTTCAGCTGGGGGCGGGATCGGAAACATGGAGCCCGATGGCACGAACGGTTATTGGGGGTTTAACAATGTCTACTATACTTATGCTTTTTGCCGTGCCGTGCATGTATAATATTGTGAATACCTGGGTTGAAAAAATAGGATTTAATGCTGTTCACAAAGAAGATCCACTCGCTAATCGTAATGATTAACAGGACTGCGATATGAAAAAAATTACAATTACAGAACGCATTCTAAAACGCCCGGTTACGGTGTTCATGATGTCGCTTATTGTGGTGGGTTTTGGCTTGTTTTCCCTCGCCAACTTAAAAGTTACGCTAATGCCAGCGTTCAATATTCCTGTACTGGCAGTATCGGTGAATTATCAAAATGTAGCCCCGGAAGACATGTCTCGTCTTGTGGTGGAACCTGTCGAGGGTGCAATTATGGGAGTTGAGGGGATCAATTCTCTTGAATCAAATGTACGGCAGGGGGGTGCATTTATTATTCTCAGAATGGATTCGCGTACCAACATCCAGCAGGCGGAGATGAAAATACGGGAAGCGATTGATCGCATTCGTCCACAGCTTCCAGCAGAAGCAAATGAACCGGTGATTTTTCAATTTGATCCGGACCGGTCACCGATCCTGGAGCTCAGTGTTGAATCGCAGGCTATGGGCCTTGATGAACTTCGTCAGCTTTCGGTCGATTTTATTGAACCGAGGCTTGAGCGCATTTCCGGAGTTGCTGCAGCAGATACCCGGGGTGGTCTTGAACGGAATTTTTATGTAACTCTTAATCCGGATGCTATGGCGCGTCACAGGATCATTCCGAATGAGGTAGTAACTGCCATTAATAATAATAACGTAAATCAGCCGATCGGAAATCTTGTTGCAGACCGTGTAAGCTACAGTATACGGGCAGAGGCGATCTATCATTCGATAGAAGAGATCAGTTCAACAATCATCAAACGATCAGAAGAAGGAGAACCCATACGGGTTTCTGATGTTGCCAGGGTGGAGAATACATACGCTGATATTAATTCCCTCGAAGAGGTAAATGGCAGAAACAGTGTAAAAGTTGAGATACAGAAGCAGTCGGATGCCAACACACTTGAGGTGGCAGAAGAGGTTCTTTATCAAATAGGAGAATTCCAGGACAATTTACCGGGAAGCGTTACTTTGCAAGTGTTAAGCAACGAGGGCAAGTTTATACAGGACTCTGTTTCAAATTTGTCACAGTCAGCGCTCATTGCTTTGGTTGTAGTTATACTGATCCTGCTGCTTTTCATGGGCGGATGGCGTATCGCGTTTGTAGTGGCGATGAGCATACCTGTATCTCTTACAGCGACCTTCGCGGCAATGTATTTCCTTGATATCAGCCTGAATATTATTTCGATAACCGGGCTTGCGCTAGCGATCGGTCTATTGGTGGATAATTCAATAGTGGTTTCCGAAAGTATCGCCAATAAGCTGGAAAGCGGTCAAAAACGAATGCAAGCCGCTCTTGAAGGAACCAATGAGGTGGCCGGTGCATTGCTGGGATCAACTCTTACAACGCTTGCTGTATTTGTGCCTATTTTGGCTGTGAGCGGAGTTACAGGAACCATAACCAGGGATCTTGCACTGACCATATCCATAGCAATTACCAGTTCCTATATTGCTTCTATTGTATTGATTCCCGTCCTTGCATCGCTTCTTCTGCGACGTGAAGAGTTTGATCGCCAAAGTTTTATGTTCAGGGGAATCCATGCTGTAGAACAAAATTATGGCCGTATTCTCTTCTGGATACTGAATCGCAAGTACATGATTGTACTTTTTGTTATAGGGATAATTGTTGGTTCGGTTTTTCTGTTCAAAACGATTCCGGGAGAGTTTTTTCCTGAAAGTGACAGCGGTGAATATACAGTTCGCGTATCCCTTCCTGCCGGCAATCAACTTTATAATACCGCATCCACGCTGCGGGAGTATACTGACCGGCTTCTCGAATTGGATGAAGTACGTACAGTCATTACCAGTATCGGCCGCCAGAGATGGAGCAGTGAATCAAATTTAGGGGAATTAAAAGTTTTGCTGGTCGATCAAAGGGAGCGACAGCGTACAACGCAGGATATGATGGAGGTTACACAGCAAATAATTGACTCACCAGATGTGGACCTTGAAGTGCAGGAGAGTGGTGGTGGCGGTATCCCAACCGGACGTGGATGGGGAGGCCGTGGTATGCAGCTAACCATCATCGGGCCAAATGTTGATGTACTTCATGAATATTCGATTCGAATTGAAGATCGACTGACAGAGGAGCCTAACGTAGTTTCAGTATCAACATCACGCACTAACCCAACGCCGGAACTTCACTTTGCACTGCACCGGGAGAGGATTAGCCGAATCGGTGTTAACGCTAATGAAATAGCTAACGCATTCGGAACACAATCCCGGGGTACACGGGCTGGTTTCTTCCGCGAAGAAGGGCGCGAAATCCCAATCCAGGTCAGAAATGACAGAGACAGATTTCAAAACCGTGAAGATCTCTTTGCTCTTGATGTGTTACAAACAGATGATGTACGTGTGCCCATTTTAGGTGTGGGTGAGTTTCAATTCCATGAGGGACTAAATCGAATTTCGCGCCGCGATCGCGAGGTATTTGTTGATTTGACAATTAATCTACAGGAAGAAATAACCGATTATCGAGAGGAAATTCAGGAAATTCTTACTAATGATGTCGTGCTTCCTGATGGATATAGATATGATTTTACAGGATCTACACAAAATATAGATGAAAGTCAGAACCAAATATTTATTGCTTTCCTGTTTTCATTGCTTTTAACCTATATGGTAATGGCCTCCCTGTTCGAAAACTTCCGTGATCCGTTTATCATCATGTTTACGGTACCGCTGGCTTTCTTCGGCTCCCTGCTGTTCCTGTTTATTACAAATACAACACTGAGTGTACCGGCCTATATTGGAATTGTGATTTTGGTGGGTATAGTAGTGAATAATGGCATTGTGCTGGTAGACTATATTCACCAGTACACCGGAAAAATTGCAAGAGCGGATAAAGGATATCTTGTGGCCTTCCTGCAGGCGTGTAAGCGGCGGATGCGACCGATTATTTTAACAGCGCTCACCACCATTTTTTCGATGATTCCTCTTGCCCTTGAAATCGGCGTTGGATCTGAAACCTGGAGCCCACTGGCGCGTTCGGTGATCGGTGGCTTAACATTCGCCACAATTCTTACACTGTTTGTTGTACCGGCCATTGTGGTTGGAATTTCCAAACAACGTCGCGAATGGGTGGAAAAAAGTTTAAAAGAGATGAAGAAGTGAATTAATTCGAATAGATAATATCCGTTATATAACTTTCGTCTTTAGTAGATGCAGGATATGCAATAACAAAACTTGCTTTTGGAATGTTTGAAGCAAGAATCCGGGGAATAATATTTGTTCCGGAAGCCCATCCATAACTTCCACCTCTTTCATTGGTTATTATCAGAAAGTCAGCTTCCGTTGTAGTTGTGGTGACTTCTTCTATCAATGTGTCAAATGTATTAAACTCAATGAGTTTCAAATTTGTCGTTGGTGAAATCAGGGTGATCATTTTTTGGATTTGTTCTTTCTCTTTTTCAAGAAGGAAAATCTCCACTGGAGTATTCAGGTTTTCTGCTAATCTGAGTAATGTACCGAACAAATGTTGATAATTTTTGCCGGAGAGTTTTTTAGCAGATATTACAAGTCGCATATTTTTGAAAGTAGCAATAGGCTGGTCGAGTTTGCATATGAATGCCTGTTGTGTTGTAGTGCTAAGCATTTGATCAACAATGCTTCCGAATACCCGTCTCGACGTTGTTATTTTTCCGTTCCAGCCAAGGACGATGTCAGTGATTGCATGCTTTTCAGATGCAATTCTAATACCTTCAGCAATATTGATATTGGTCTCTATAACCGGCGTGGCTTCAGTATTCACTGCATGAATCTGTCCACTTGCTACATCCAAAATTTTCTGAGCTCTTTCTCTTTGAGCTGCCGCATCCTTATACGTATTTATCACAGACAGGGGATAGATTATAGCTTTTTCCTGCACTTTAATATTTGATGCAAATTCTATCAATCTTGCCGAAGTTGCAGGATTTGCCAATGGCAATAAAATATGCTGACTTACCTCAGTTTTATCTTCGATTTCAAGGGTTATATCATCAGCGATCTTCAGACCAAACTTTTCAACGACGATGGGCCCTATTATACAGGTTGCCAATATCATCATAATGGCTCCATTAAGCACTTCATCGCCAATAAGACCAATTTCCATTCCTACAAAAACAGCTGCAAGTGTCGCTGCTGCCTGTGAGTTAGTGAGTCCGAAGATAATCCACGCCTGATCATTTGAGAAATTGAGTAACCGGGCACTGGAAAATGCGGCAAGCCACTTCGTAAGAATTACCGTAACGGTCATTACACCCATTACTATCCAAACATCGGCACTGCTTGTTAATACCTGAATATCGACTTGCATTCCTACGAAGATGAGAAAGAGAGGAATGAAGAAAGCATCTCCAAAAAATTCAACCCGGTTTTTGAGGGGACCTTTATTTGAAAGAAGCCTGTTAAATGACAATCCGGCCATAAATGCACCAACAATCGCTTCTATACCAATAACTTCCGCCAGCCATGCGGATATCAACATCATACCGATTACATAGACGTATGTAGACCGACCCTTTTCGCCGATAAACTTAAAAAAGTTATACGTCATGCGAGGTAATATCGCAAACATAAAGATCATGTAGAGTGTAAACAGACCACATAAAGTGAGCCAGAACATCATATCCAGATGGCCTTCAACCGATCTCGCAACAACGGCGAGAACAAGAAGCGCAGCAACGTCGGTCAGTATAGTTCCTCCAACAGCGGCGGCTACACTTTTTTCTTTCATCAGTCCCAGTTTTGTAATAATGGGGTAGGCAACTAAAGTATGAGAGGCAAACATACTTGCAATCAAAAGGGAGGCAGCTATAGAATAGCCCATCCAGAAAAAAATCAGTGTTCCAAGAATCTGTGGTATAAAAAAGGTGAGGGCTCCAAAAACAATTGTGTTTTTACGCTCTTTTTTAAACTGATCTAAATTTATTTCCAACCCGGCAAGAAACATCAGGTAGAGCAGACCCACTTTTCCAAGCACATCTATGACACCGGCAGCTTCAATAAGTCCGAAGCCTTTTGGGCCTACAATGGTACCTGCAATTAACAATCCGACGATCCCGGGTAAATTAATCTTTTGGAAAAGGATCGGTACAAAAAGAATTAGCAATAATAGTAACCCAAACGTAAGGATGGGTTCTGAAGCAATTGAAATAAAAGATAACAACATGTTTCTGTGTTTATGATACAGAGAGACAGCAATAGATTCACCGGAAATACCCTGTTGGCAGTGTATAGGTGAAGTCTGTACGCATACAAATAACTGTGTGCATTGCGCAGCTCCTCTGAAGCAAGTTTATAATTCAGAAGTCAAAGGAGTTGCGATACAAGAATGGTCCTTTGTCTTCCCTCAAAGCCTGCGAAGTTAGCTGACGGGTTCGGGCTGAGAGAATGTAGCCCTATCCTAAACATGCGTTTCAGAATTCACCCCAAAAAATTGGGTCCTCCGCTCACATCCTGTAGGGATGCGATTTGGCAACGGACAAGATATACATCTTAAACCAAAGAAATGAAAAAATTTAAGATTCCTAAAGAAATCTCAACCCATCAACAGGAAACTCTGATATTAGTTCATATTTATGGAATGGTGAATGAATTCAGCAGTTGCTCACCTTCAGGTACCTGAACTCCAGACAAATCCTCCGGGCGTTCAAATATTCAATGCCATCGGCCCATTCCGGCAGCAGTCCATTTACTCTTTCAGTAATACCGGATCGTTCAACTTCACCAGCCTGAAATTCTTTCAATAAAATTTCCCAGGCAAGCTATGGCTTTGAGCCTATATTCAGTTAATCCTTTTATTCCCTGACGCTGAAAAGAAGCTTCAGGTAACTGTGATAGTGCAAAAGTTGCCTGGCGATAGTTTTCGTTTCTCTCAGCGACTGAGATAATACAAAGGCGCCTTCGAATATTACCAACAGCATATCCGCCAGACTTTCAATGTCAACTTCGCGGACAGGGGGGTGCTGTTGGATTACCTCTTCCAGCTTTTTTAATACCCGCCTGCGCCATGTTAACATCCATTGACGAATTATTTCCAGTATCTCCTCATTGAATAGTCCCGATTGATGCAGGTAGGATGCAAACAGGCAGCCGGGGTAGGGTTCTTCAAGTGTTTGCACCTCCTGTTCAAAAAGCTTTACAAAAATAAGAAGCTGCTGAAGTGGGTCTTCACTCAATCCCTCTGCTTTCTCGAGCATCATTTCCAGATTCGCCAGGTCAATTTCAGCGTATCGGGTTACCAGGGCATGTCCCAATTCTTCTTTATTGGCAAAATAATGGAAGAAGGCTCCTTTGCTGACGCCGGCCTGCTTAATGATCGAATCGATAGTTGTACTCCCAAATCCCTTATCCAGAATAAGAGTCTGAGCTTCATCCATTATTTTTTGGCGGGTATCTGTAGCTTTTTTATTCATAAGAGATAGTATAACATACTAAATGGTATGTTTCAATTTTACTTTGATTTGGATTAAAAAAAGCTTTTATCCATAACAACAGTAAAAATAAAAACATTTCTTGACAAGCGGAGGAAATTTTAGTACAATACCGACTGGTTGGTATGTTAAGTTATAATAGAATAAACGGAGTAAAAATTATGTGTAATACAGCAATAACAATGCCTCAAACGGCAAGTAAAGAAACAGGATTTGACGAATGGTTTGTTACCGCTTTAAATGGCGGCGCTTTAATGTTGATGATTTCAATCGGTCATCGTACCGGGTTATTTGATGCGATGTCCGAAATGATCTGGACGGATAGTCAGAAATTGGCTGAAAAGGCTGGGTTGAATGAACGATATGTCAGAGAATGGCTGGGCGCCATGGCTACAGGCGGCATTGTGGAAGTAGATGAATCCGACCACTATCGTCTCCCCGCAAAGCATGCTCAGTTTTTAACCCGGGATACGGATTTGGACAACCTGGCAGTTCTGGCACAATACATATCGGTTCTCGGAAGTGTGGAAGATGATGTAGTTGAAAGTTTTTATAATGGTGAGGGAGTACCGTATGAAAAATATACCCGTTTTCATGAAGTGATGGCTCAAGACAGTGGATTGACGGTGCTGGATGCGCTTGAAGATTATATTCTTCCCTTGATTCCAGGGCTAACCGAAAAACTCCAAAAAGGTATATCAGTTCTGGATGTGGGATGCGGTCGAGGAAGAGCAATGCTGAAGTTGGCTGAGCTGTTTCCCAAAAGCAATTTCAAGGGTCTGGATCTATCTGAAGAAGCGATAAGCTGGGCAAGGAACGAAGCTAAAAACAGAGATTTAAATAATGTAGAGTTTGAGATTCGCGACGCGAGTGATTTTGATAAGACGGCAGAACCGGAAACCTATGATTTTGTAACTACATTCGATGCTGTACATGATCAGGCAAAACCGCTCGCAGTGTTAACAGGCATCAACCGGACGCTAAAGCCTGGCGGTATATATCTGATGCAGGATATTCATTCAACCGGGCATGTGCATAAAAATATGGATCATCCACTTGGCCCCACGCTTTATACTGTTTCGTGCATGCACTGTATGTCGGTATCCCTCGCCCAGGGTGGTGACGGCCTTGGTGCGATGTGGGGACGGGAGAAAGCTCAGGAACTGCTGAAAAAAGCGGGATTTGAAGATATTCAAATTCACCGGCTTGACCATGATATTCAAAATGATTACTACATTATGCAAAAGGAGTAGTAATTATTAGCTTAATTTCTGAGCTATTTACTGGATAATTCCTGTACAGGTTCTTTAGGTTTGCATGGTGTGATTCCTGTAAAACTATCCGAAGAATACATAATGACACTATTGAATGTGATTTACTGTGAATCACGCCATTCAGGTCAGTGCCTTTACTTGTATTGATTACATATTGACGGTGGGTGGAAACTTTATATTTTGATTTTTAAAACAATATAGGAGAGCACCTGTCTATTCAGCTTGTTCAACTGCACGCTGTACAAGTTCAGTATCAGTATATTGACGGAATTCGTAGGCTTTCCCGTCCCTGATCTTCCACACATGAGCCATTGGCACGCGCATGCTTTTGCCCGTTTCCTTATAAGTACCACTGTAGTGACCAAGGGCAACAATCGTGTCGCCACCGTCAACGTACTCCTCTGGCACGGCCTGGAAACCTTCCCATTCGGAACCAAGCTTCATTAACACGTTGTTCAATACGGCATCCGGTCCGTTATAGATGCCCCCGTAGGGAAATCCTTCTGCTTCGTACCACTCAATATTATCGTCCATAACACCCAGAACGGAAGGAATATCACCTTGGCCAAATGCTTCATATGTTCCACGAATAAGATCAAGGTTGCTGCCTGAATTGCTCATAATAACTTTTTTTTTGGTTGAAATGATAGTGTAAAAATTGATACGACTATGATAGAAACTCGCATCTTTAGTGACTAGCACCACAAGACATTATATTCCTGCCTTTAAATCGGCGCCTGGATTAAATAATTGATATACTTATGCTTACATTTTATTCAGAATTGTTAAAAAAATCAAGATGTTCACCAAACGAACATTTACGGTGCCCGAACAACCTTGTTTCCCAATAAGGTAAAGAATCTATCGTGACCTTTGTTTATCCCGTTATGGTCAAAATCATCCTGCAAACAACCGAGCAGAATCAGACCGCTTCCTTACTTCTATTTGGTGCGCTTCTGAATACCTATTATTCCGCTAATACTAATTTAAATTTATTGGATCTTCGCTCATTTTTTGGAAGTGGCTTATCACCCCAAGCTTTATCTTTAAACAAAGCATATTTTATTCTATAATCTATGTTTTCTCCTTCTTGAAACTGGTTATGATCATGTATGTTACTTATTTGAATGCTACTACGATTTAATGGAATTATCTCTCCGGGCCTTAACTCTGTAGCACAGATACATTCACAAACTGGAAAGTTAATCGTATCCACTTGAATATCATTTTCAAAAATCTCTATTCTTTTTTCAAAACACGTGCTATAAAAAATAGTTTTATTTGAAGTGTTCTTAATTGTGACAGCTACAGAATCGTCTTCTGATATTACGTAGATACTTTTATCTGTTTTAATTTCAATAGAGAGATTCTCTTCTGAATTTAACATTCCACATGAAGAAACAACAATAGTAAACAGAATACCTAATACGAAGATTAAGGATGTGGATACGATAAAGTTTTTGATTGATATAGTCATCACAACTTCCCATAAAATGATCTTTTGAAACATGTACCTTATTAAGTCACATCTGTGCTTTTGAATACCTATCCGAATTAAGAATTATAGCGGATTAGGATACAGTGTAAAAACCCACACTACATTTCCAATATTTATGGAACCCAGTATACTCATATTCTAATATCTTCATGACCCGTAGCAGAGAGCTTTGCCATTTTTAGAACTCCATCTCCCATACATTCGCGTAGTTCTTTAGCCCATTCGATGGCCTCCTGTTTAGAATCGACATCAATGATCGTGAAACCGGGAATCAGATCCTTTCCCTCAATAAAGGGACCGTCGGAAACGGAAAACTCTCCATCTTCCAAACGAATATGAGTGGTTTTCTTAGGAAGTTGTCCGGTGGCAACGATTTTTCCTGATTTAAAAGACTCTTCCATAAATGATCCCATTTTTGCCATCCCTTCAGGAGAGGAAGGAGTCATTGGTTCATTCTCATTTGTTGTGAAATAAACAAAAAATTGCATGTTCTATTTTCCTATTAAAAGATTTCTGAATGTATGTTCAAAACCCAGAGGGCTGTCATGGGTTCGTCACTGATCTTTTCATCAGCCATAGTTGTAAGGATTATTGATAGTGATTAATTGTTGCTTTGCTTTATAGTTACCCGGCAGGATGTTAAACTTATGGTATTCATTTACATCATTCCGGAGTCATATTGTCGTTTTCCTCAATATTCATATACGGGTTGTATGCAATTTCCCATAAAAACCCATCAGGATCGGCAACATAGCTGCTGTAGCCGCCCCAAAACACTTTTTGAGGGTCTTTTAAGATTTTTACACCTTTGCTTCGCAATTCTTCAACGATTTTATCCACTTCTTTTTCGCTCCGGGTATTATAGGAAAGGGTGAAACCTCCAAATCCGGTCCCGGTATTTCTAACACTGGCATCCTTCGCCAGTTCCTTTCTGTCAAACAGGGAAAGTAAGATTCCGTTCAACCGGAAGAATGTGATGTTTTCGTTACTTGAATCTTCTTTTGTCCAACCGAAATTTCGTTCGTAAAAACGGGTTGAAGTTTTGAGGTCGGAAACACCGAGTGTAATTAGGTTAAGTCTCTGTTCCATCTTTGGTTTTCTGTTTGTTTGAGCACAGGCCGAATAACCGGCAGTATGAATGTATAGCTGTTTTCATAATCTTGTTGCTTCATTATAAGTTAATTGCAATTTTTCATGAATGATTGTTCCAGATTGCCCGGTGAATCTTCCAAAATCCCTCGTCATCTTTTTTCAATATCCTCATCAACTTATAGGTTGACTGCTTAATCCCTTTATTTAAGTCGCGGCTAATGCCATGTAAGAATCCCCATTCAAAGGCATAGTTGCCCAATATTTGAATCTCTTCGAATTCAAGACGGTACTCCAATACCTCTGTTTCCCTCATCGCTTTTTCCATGTGCCGGTAGCTTTGATTCAGTTGCTCTTCTCCCTGAATTAAAGGCTGACCGGGTGGCATCATGACTGCATCCGGAGTAAGAAGAGAACGAAGCGTTGCGAAATCACCGGATTTGGAGGCTTCTATATCCCGCCGGTGCAGTTCTTCAATCTTCTTTAACTCGTTTATGAGATGGTCATCTTTGGTTTTCATACCGTGGGCTATTCAAAATTGATTCTGCTGTGAAATATGAGCATGATTTATTATTTATCTCAGTGATATTCTTCACTATCCCAGGATACCCGGTTGTATAAAATTCTCCATCTGAGCTGCCAGGTTTCGCCATCATCTTCGGAGATTTCCCAATCCCAGGTAAAGGAATGGTCTGTAATGTCGTAGAATATCATCCTTTGCAGAATATCACTGCCGTCGGGTGCAATTCCTTTTCGTTTGAACATACGTTTGTTGTCTTCAAATTCTCCGGTAAAATCCAGATAATCACCGTTGCTGTCTACCCAGGTCTGTTTCCATTCACCGGTACGGGTGTTGTAAACGGAATAGCTCTCACCGGTAAATCCCTCATAAGCGCCTGACAAAACTTTGAACCGTTCTTTGATCACCTTTCCATCAAGGATTCGTTCGATTCGATTGACACCTCTTGCCGGGGTTCCATCCGCGTCTTCCCAGGTTAGATCCCATGTGCCCAGCCAGAAGTCAAAATAGGCTTCAGATGTAAGTTCATTCATATCTGATTGTGCATGCAGGGGAGAAGTATGCATAATATATGATGAAAGCAGTGATAAACTGATGATAACGAAAGGTTTCATAAGGTTGGCAGTCCTTAGTTTCCATTCTATTCTCTTCAATCTAAATTAATATAAAATTGCCATATGGCAAGAAATTCAAATTATTTATTTCCAAGTTCTTTTCTGATGCGGCTCAGAGAAGTGTCAGTAATTCCAAGATAGGAAGCGATATATTTGAGAGGAGCCTGCTGGATGATTTCAGGGTGTTCATGTTGAAGGGTGAGGTAGCGTTGAGTAGCCGAATCAGTAATCATCGAGAGAGATCGCTGTTTTGAAGTGAATAATACACGAGACATCCATGTGCGTCCCCATTCGGAAAATCCGTTTATATTTTGAAACAATTGTTGAAATGTTTCAAAATTCATCTTCCAGCATATTCCATCTGTTAAAGCTTGTATATTTTCTTTAGTAGGTATTCGGAGAAACAGAGAAGCTACTTCAATTACGATCTCATTCGGGCTAAAGAAACCGGTTGTAATCTCTTTACCTTCATTACTAACAGCAAATGTTCGTATTAAGCCTTGTTCCAGGCAGTAATATTCATTGGAAATCTGTCCATCCCTGAGTAAAAAATCTCCTTTTTTAATTCTTACTCTTTCATGGGCAGAAGATATCTTTTGAACTTCATCTGGTTTCAGATCTGAATGAC
>CAYOLE010000051.1:0-16629 GCA_964404705.1 uncultured Rhodohalobacter sp.
GTCAAGAAAGTTCCAGCATTCGGTTAAGCGCGAGTACAGCATTCTCCCTGATTTCCGGCGGTACCTGGATGTGATTCACCACTTCTCCTTTTTCGAGCATCTCAAGCGACCAAAGCAAGTGCGGCAGGTCAATCCGATTCATCGTGAGGCAGGGGCAAAGGAATGGATTAAGGGATACAATCTCCTTATCCGGATATTCGCTGATCAGCCGGTTCACCAGGTTCATCTCTGTGCCAATTGCCCATTTGCTGCCCGTGGGTGCGTTTTCAATTTTATTGATAATATAGGAAGTAGATCCATTGAGGTCTGATGCCTGAACCACATCATAGGTACACTCCGGGTGGACCAGGATCTGAATTTCAGGATCTTTTTTCCGCAGGTTTTCGATATGCCTGATATTGAACTTTTCGTGCACCGAGCAGTGGCCTTTCCACAAAATCACCTTTACATTTTGCAAATTCTCACCCTCGTGCTCAAACCGGTGACCAACCGGATCCCACACGGCCATTTCATTTAGTGAGATTCCAAGATCAAAGGCTGTATTCCGCCCGAGGTGCTGATCGGGTAAAAACAGGATTCTCTCTTTTTGAGTAAACGCCCATTCCAACATTTTTTTTGCATTAGAGGAGGTTACCGTTGCACCACCATTCTTGCCTACAAATGATTTTATTGCCGCAGTGGAATTTACATAGGTCAGCGGGAGTATGGTATCTCCAAACTCGCTTTGCATCTCTGCCCATCCTTTTTCGGTTTGATCCAGGTCGGCCATATCGGCCATGGAACAACCGGCACGCATGTCGGGCAAAATCACTTTTTGATGATCTTCGGTGAGCATATCGGCCGTTTCTGCCATAAAATGTACGCCACAAAAGACGATAAACTCAGCATTGTACATAGTGGTACAGATTTGCGCAAGCTTCAGGGAATCGCCCCGGGCATCGGCAAATTCGATCACCTCATCTTTTTGATAGTGGTGGCCCGGCATAAAAAGTCTCTCTCCAAACCCGGCTTTGATCTCCCGGATCCGCTGCTTCATTTCCTCTTCGGAGAGAACGCTGTATCGTTCCGGCAGTGTGAATGTCTGTTCTTTTTCTAAAAAATCGAGTGCTTCCATAATGTTTTATCGAATTAGTAAGAATGCTTTTTAAGGAGTGATCCCCTTGAAAGGGATAAAGGAGTGATCTCACGATGCGGCATGAGGATCACCCCTCAGATTTACCCTTGTAAGGGGAGAGTAACTAATCAAAATCTCTCAAATTTGCACATGTCATTAAATTCATTCAATTATATTTTTTGTCGTTCCACTCAGCACAAAGCTAATGTCCAGCGCGATCACCGAGTGGGTAACAGAACCCATCGAAATATAGTGTGCGCCACAATTTTTAAAATCTCCTATTGTGCCCGGACTCATGCCACCGCTTAGTTCTGTAATAATATTATCGGGTATCATGCTGCAAAGTTCAGAGGCACTTTCCGGTGTCTGATTATCCAGCATGATGATGTCGGCACCCGACTGAACCGCTTCCTTTACCTGTTCAGCGGTCTCACACTCAATTTCAACCTTCACCATTATACCGACTTGTTGCCGGGCGATCTCCACGGCCTCTGTAATCGATCCCACAGCCGCAATATGATTGTCCTTAATCATCACTCCATCATCCAGACGCATCCGGTGGTTGAATCCGCCACCGCAACGTACGGCATATTTTTGAAGAGCACGTAAACCGGGCAATGTTTTCCGTGTATCGCAAAGCCGCGTGGAGCTTCCCTCCAACTCACTCACTGCAGAGGCAGTTTTCGTGGCGATACCACTCATATGTTGCAGAATATTCAGGATTACTCGTTCCCCGGTGAGAAGTGATCGCACCGGCCCTTCTGCAGTTGCCAGAATATCTCCGGATTTTACTGCTGAACCATCCCCTTTACTGAAATTTACCACAACGCTTTCATCAAGAATTCCATATCCAAGCCGGATTGCTTCCATACCGGATAAAACTCCATCTGCTTTGACGATGAATTCGCCCGATACAATTTTTTCGGGCAATAATGAGCTACTGATATCCCCGAAACCGAAATCCTCTTCAAATCCGGTACGAAGAATCTGCTTGAGGGAAAGAATGGGCGGCTGTAAACTGTTAATGTCTGATTTGTTCAAGGCAGGTTTGCCTGTATGTAGTAAAATGATAGTTACGCTAAAGTTACGTAAATTTTAACAGATATGAATGATCCTGTGGGTAGCGGAAATGAACGTTTTATTTTTTAATAAATCCCGCCTTATCCACAATCCTGACACGCCTCTTCTACCAACCGTTTGAAACGGGTTGATAAGTGGGAGGGGCTTTTGGAATGGAATCGTTTTTCATGAGTTATTAACAACTCAATCACATTTTATGATCTACCTTGATTACGCTGCAACTACACCTATGAGTAAAACCTCTCTGGAAGCCTATCAGCAGGCGGCAACACAATTTTTCGGTAACTCGAACAGCCTTCACGACGCCGGGTCCAATGCCTCTGGTGCGCTGGAGAGCTCCCGAAAATTGTTCGGCAATCTGCTGGGAGTTCCCCATCACGGAATCCACTTTACGGGAAGCGGCAGTGAATCTGCATTTCTGGCTATTTATGGACTTTCCATGAGCGCAAAGAGATCAATGTCAGCCAAGCCACACATCCTCACCTCCCGTGCCGAACACAGCAGCGTGCGTAACAGCTGCGCGTGGCTGAAAGAACATCACGGGTTCGAAGTCTCCTACATCTCCAGCCTGGAAAACGGAATGGTAAATGTTAAGGAGTTGAAAGAATTTCTCCGCCCGGAAACAGTCCTGGTAACAATTCAGCATGTTAACTCTGAAACCGGCGCGATCAATCCGCTTCAGGAGATTGGTAAACTCCTAAGAAATCATCCCGCTGCATTTCACAGCGATTGCGTGCAAAGTTTGTGTAAACTGGAGATTGATACTGCGGGCTGGGAACTCGACAGCATCACAGTTTCAGCTCACAAGGTGCACGGACCAAAAGGGCTGGGAGCAACTTATATCAATCCCAAAAAACAATGGAGGGCTTTTACGCCAGAGACCAATCAGGAACATGGTTTTCGCCCCGGAACTGTGGATGTACCGGCAGTTGTAGCATTTGCTGCTGCTGCGCGTGAACAGATGAAAAATAGAACATCAAACTACAATCACGTACTCACATTGAAGCAACGGTTCATTCAGCTTCTTAATGAAAATTGCGGCGAATCGATCGTGATCGAAGGGGACCCTGCATTCTGCTCACCCTACATCACGGGTGTTCGCCTGAGGGGAATGGAAGGCCAGTTCGCCATGCTCCAGTGCAGCCAGAAAGGAGTCGGTATTTCCACAGGCAGCGCGTGTCAGGTGAACGAACAGAAGCCATCCGCAACCATGGTTGCCATGGGCCGCGAGGATGATGACGCCAAACAATTTGTACGCTTTTCGTTTGATGCATCCAATACCTTCAAGGAGATAGAAAAAGGTGCCAAGGTGTTATCAGAAGTTTTGAAATCGCACCTGGAGCATGTGAGGTTGTAACAGAGAAAAAAAATGGGAGCAGCTGGATGAGTGCGACATGTGTGGTGGTAAAGGGAAAGATGTAATCCGAAAATTGTTGATGAGAATACGGCAAAAACAATGTCTAAATAGAATGAATAGAAAAGAACAAAGTCCTTTAAATTTTCTTATGATATGATTTTTTTGGACAGCCTTGCACTTTAGATATATTCCAAGGTTTAAAAGTATATTCCCAGTAAAGTAGTTAGACCGTTAAACAAATAGGATGATATAATGCGGATGAGCCGATGATAAAATTTTTTCTGGATCCTTTTAATATTTTGTGGCTCCTTGTGTTGGTAGGATTGATTTTGCTTGTTTTAAAGCGTAAGTCTGTTGCCCGTGTTTTTTTAATTGGGGCGGGTATCTGGTTTTTGGTAATATCTACCCCTTTAATACCTACTCATTTGCTAAACAACCTGGAGGATCGGTATGAGCCGATTTCAGTAGATGACCTTTCTGATCCTGAAGAGGATTATCATATTGTAGTTCTTGGCAGCGGGCATGGATTTGATGATCGACTGCCAGCTAATTCGCTACTCTCACTGAATGCACTGGGTCGACTAAATGAAGGTATTAGGCTCCACCGGCAACTGCCAAATAGTATATTAATTCTATCAGGATATTCATCAAGCGGCAGAACTACCCAAGCTGAAATGCTTCGCAACACAGCATTGCTTCTGGGAGTGGAGGAGGACAAAACGATAATACAGAAAGAGCCGGGAAACACTTTTGAAGAGGCTAAATTCTATTCTGAACGATTTGGGGGAGATGAAGAAGTTATACTGGTTACGAGTGCATCTCACATGCCCCGCGCCGTAATCGTCTTTGAACGATTTGGCGTGTCGCTTATAGCGTCACCAACAAACTACAGGTTAAAGGGCAGCTGGAAAGAAAAGAGATTCAGCTTGCCCAATATTAAAAATATTGAGAATCTGAAAGTCAGTTTCTTTGAGCGTGCAGCGCTCCTACGGGAAAGATTCCGGTGAAGAGGATTGAATGTATTTGGCTGTATAAGTGTCTGAATTTTTAAAAGCTAATCATCAATGGCACTAAAAATGCGGAGAAGATGCGATGGGCAAAAAGAGACTTTTCTTATGGAAACATAATGAAGAAGTTATTAGAGACATTTTGAGAATTTATGAAGTGATGAAATTCTCGCTTTAGAATTGAGCGTTTTATTGTCCCAGCTCGTGACATTTTCTGCTGTTTCACTTACGGAATTTAAGTGAGATATACACAAACTCTGTTATGAAGTATTAGGACTACAACAAATAATAGATCGAAAATACAGCAGCTATATTCTGAGGCGAAAAGTCAAAATCAAGAGTAGCACCATTATCAATAGCTGAGAATATCATTCTACCCTCAAAGCCAATCCTGTTGTTGCCTCCATTTTCAATACCCGCTCCAACTACTATTCCACCGTCAAAAGCAGAATATTGATTGGTTACATCGTTTGAAAAATCACCGGCAAAAGCTATACCAATAGGAGCTCCGGTATTTGTACCTGAAAACCGGGCATTCATTAAATATCCCATATAAGCTCCACCAGTAAGATGGTAAGTTGTATTTGGATACTGACGTCCATATACCGTTCTCTCGGGTGGCGTAGTGGAGAGCTGAAATACAAACGGCACTTGTATATACATTAATTCAGTTCTGCTTTCAGTTTGAAAATTAAAGCCTCTGAGTTCAAAACCTTCTTCGTACTTTGCACCCAGCGTAAGTATAGTGGGTTCAACCTGAAATCTGTAATTATCGTTAATTTGTCGCCGATATATGAAACCGAAGTTAAAACCTGATGTAGTATTTGGAGTTAAATTTAAATCGATGTCACCCGATACAAACCTGAAATTCTGGAGGTGAGTCGTTACATTTGGTCCGCCTTTAATTCCCACACCTAAACTTTGCCCGTTTGAATTAAATGCGAATGTTAATGAAAGGAATATAAAGACAAATATTAATATCAGGAAAATTCGAAAACTGTTCATTAAATAACCTTATCTGTTCAAAAATTATTAACTCTGTGACGGGAGCTTAATTCTATAATTTAACTATTTTGGACAATTTGATACCAAAAGAGTTTAGTGATGTAGTGACATTATTTGCATGTCATTTGTCGATGATATCGATCTGTTTCTATTGGTTTGGAATAAAAATGGCCTCATATTTTCAGGATCATGATACTATAAATCAACCATATAACCGTTATCGGTCAAGGCACATTCTACTAAAGATTATTTAAGGTAACAATTGCACAATTAATTATTAGTTTAAATAAGTTAATTTATTTCGAACTACCTATTAAGCATAATTATAAATGACAGCTGAATCAAAACGGATTTATCTTTCATCTCCACATATGGGAGGTGAAGAGCTAAAGTATATTCACGAAGCGTTTGATAAAAACTGGATTGCCCCGTTGGGTGCCAACGTAAATGGTTTTGAACAAGATCTTCAAGACTATACCGGTCGCGGTCATGCGGCAGTGATTACATCAGGTACAGCTGGAATACATCTGGCTTTAATTCTCTGTGGTGTAGAACCGGGTGATGAGGTGATCTGCCAGTCATTTACGTTTGCTGCCACAGCTAATCCGATCCGTTACCAGGGGGCTACGCCGGTTTTTGTGGACTCTGAGCCAGCAACCTGGAATATGGATCCCGATCTTCTTGAAAAAGCGATAATTGAGAGACGTGCTGGTAGTGAAGGTAAAAGTGTTAATACATTGCCAAAGGCGATTATTGTAGTACACCTTTATGGTATGCCCGCAAAGATGAAACGCATACTGGAAATCGGTAAAAAATACAATATACCCGTGATTGAAGACGCTGCGGAGGCTTTAGGCTCAACCATAGATGGCAGGAAATGCGGATCTTTAGGCTGGCTGTCGGTGCTGTCGTTCAACGGCAACAAAATTATCACCACGTCGGGGGGAGGAGCGCTGTTGGGCGATCAGGAGATGGTAATTAAAAAAGCCCGATTTCTCGCCACACAGGCGCGCGATGACGCGCCGCACTATCAGCACTCAGAAATTGGATATAATTACAGGATGAGTAATATAGTAGCCGGGATTGGAAGAGGTCAAATGAAAGTTCTGGATAATCATATAGATCTACGCAGAAAAAATCACCAATACTATTTTGAAAATCTCGGAAAAACATGGTTTGAAGTGGAAAAAGACTATGAGACTGAATCTGCCTTCGGTTTTCATAACTTATCTCCTACCGGAATTTATTTTCTCAAAGAGCCTGAAGGCCATTATAGCAATCGCTGGCTGACCACGATTCTGGTAGACCCGAAAGAGACTGGCGGTGTGACAAGAGAAGATATCAGGCGTGCATTAGAAAAAAAAAATATAGAATGCCGTCCGCTATGGAAGCCAATGCATCTACAACCTGTATATAAAAATTATCCTTTTTATACACATTCATCTTCTAATGTCGTTGAAAAAAAAGTAGTATCTAACTTTCTTTTTGAATATGGACTTTGCCTTCCTTCGGGAAGTAATTTAACTGAAAATGACCGAAAGCGTGTCGTTAAAGCAATCCGGCATTTATTATAATGATCAAATATTAAAAAAAGAAACAAACGATTTTTTGAAAAGTATAACTAAAAAAATTAAAATCAGGATTTACGGCCATGTTCTTCTAAAGATTTAAAAAGAGAGTTTATATATGATCGTTAAAAAGCCAGAATTATAATATTGTAATCCAAACTACTGCTATTAATAGATACATTAAGGGAGGAAGTTAGATATGGATAAACTATGAATGGTTATAGTGTTGCCTAAAACAAACATAATGCTGTGATTAGGTTAATCGGTCAAAGTTAATGTTTGGTTAACAGGCACATAACAGATTATATATTAATAGGATGTGGAAAAGATGATTAAAAATCATTTCAATGAAGAGCGAGGTACAATGGAAGTAGAGTCATATAAAGTTAAATATAAATATATCAATAGATTTACGAGGGGTTTGTTTTTTTTGGCAGGGGATACAGCGGCATTAGTTTTATCTTCTATTGGGGCTTATCTGATTTTAACCCCTTTTGCCTCATCTACACACCCCATGCCGATTGAGTATTCTGCCATTATGGTAGTGTCTATATTGGCAGGACTTTCACTATTCAGAATGTATGTGGTAAACTGGCGATATATGAGCCTGAGGGAGTTAGTAAGAATATTTTGCGGTGTGTTGTTTGGAGGGTTTATTGCTTTGGCACTCGCGGAGATATTTTTGAGCCCAGGAAATTTTGATTACGCATTTACTGCTCTCACTATGATGAACGCACTTCTTCTTGTTGGTGGCTTCCGAATCAGTAAGAGAATGTTTATAGAACTCGTTTCGGCACCCACAAAACGCAAAAAAAATACGATTATCTTTGGCGGTGAAAGTGAAGGTGAGCAAATTCTGAGAGATATACTTAAAAATGAACACTGGAATCTTAATGTCCGGGGACTATTTGACGACCGCATTATGCCGGGATTACTCCTTCACGGCACCCGTTTTTTGGGAGGAAAGAGGAAGATGTTCGAATATCTCCGCAATCATTCTGTGGATTTATTGATTGTAGCATTTCCCGAAATTCCGAAAAAAGAATTGAAAGAGATTATCGATGAGGTGAAGGTGATTCGTCCCGATATGGATATTAAAGTGTTACCCTCTTTTCATTCTCTTACCGATGATCCTGTGGGCGTTAAGCATATCCGGGATATCAGTATTGAAGATATTCTGGGAAGAGAGCCAGTGAACATTGATATGGAAACGATTAAAAATTCAATTACAGGAAAAACTATACTTGTAACAGGTGGGGGTGGGTCTATAGGTAGTGAGCTGGTGCGTCAGTGTGCAAAACTTAAACCCTCTAAGCTTGTAATGCTTGATATTGATGAAACTGAATTGTTTCATGTAGAAAATGAACTTAAAGTGTATGGCACAACTGTAGTACCCTGTGTAGCCAGTGTTACAGACAGGGGCAAGATGGAACGTGTTCTGAATAAACACAAACCGGCTGTTATTTTTCATGCTGCTGCATATAAACATGTGCCGATGATGGAAAGTTTTCCTGAAGAAGCTGTGCGTGTAAATGTAGGCGGAACTCAAGTGCTTGCTGATCTTGCATGTAAATACGGAGTTGAAAAATTTGTGATGGTTTCGACTGATAAAGCCGTAAATCCTACAAATGTTATGGGGGCCACAAAGCGGGTGGCTGAGGAGATCTGCATGTCGTACAATGATCACTGTTCAACCAAATTTATATCTGTTCGATTTGGTAATGTTTTGGGTTCTCGTGGTTCGGTTGTCCCTCTGTTTATGGAGCAAATTTCAAATGGCGGACCCATTACGCTAACCGATCCGAGAATGAAACGTTACTTTATGACAATTCCGGAAGCTGTACTGCTTGTGATGCAGGCCGGATCGATGGGAGACGGCGGTGAAGTTTTTGTACTGGATATGGGGGAACCTGTTAAAATCATGGATATGGCAAAGGATCTGATTCGACTGCATGGTCTAGAACCAGGAAAAGACATTCAGGTAGAGGTTACAGGACTTCGGCCCGGCGAGAAACTTTTCGAAGAATTGTTGAATGCAGAAGAAGGTGTAAATGATACGGCTCACAAAGAAATCTTTAAAGCAATCTGTAGCAGAAAGCTTAAGAAAAGTGATTTGAATCTCAAAATTGAAAAAATGTTTACTTTAATCCATGAGGGAGAAGTGGAGAAGATTAGAAATCTATTAATGGAAATTGTACCCACATATACTTTTAATAAAGTAAGCGAAATACCACAAGAACAAGAAGAAAGAGTGAATGGTGAAAGCCAAAAAGAGCTTCAGAATGGATATTCGGAAGAAAAGAAGGAGGAAGAGCCTTCAGTAGTGCATTAATTTGTATTATTGTTTTCATGGCTTTTGCTAATTTTTTGAATACCTATACAAAGTCCAGTCATAAAATTTATTATATTCATGGACATATATGCATTTCTGTTAATAGAATAATTTTAATTGATACTATTATTTCATAACTATAGTTATTCAAGCCTTGGATTGTTTATATATGATTAATCGAATAGGAAATCTAAGACATCACATTGTATGGCGGTGTAGCTACGCTGGAACTGATTAAAATATAATCAGTTAATAAGAGAAACATTTAAGAGTGATTATGAATCTGTACGATTTAATGCTGATCTTTCCTGCTGTATTAACGGCATATGTAATTAGTTATATATCCATGCCTGCCGTGATAAGAGTGACGGAGTTGAAAAATCTGATTGACGTTCCGGACGGTTATAGAAGATTGCATGGTAAAGTAGTACCTACACTGGGTGGTGTGGGGATAATTGCTGCATTTATTATATCCTATTCGGTATGGGGACAGGTAGTAAGTCTTCCCTCTTTCCCTTTTTTCATCGCTGCACTTTTTATACTCTTCCTATTGGGAGTTAGAGATGATATTGTTGAGTTAACTCCATTTAAGAAATTAGTTGTTCAGATTGTAGCTGTATTGATACTTGTATATGGAGGCGGGATTGTACTGACGGGATTTGGCGGCATGTTTGGTTATGAAGATGTGTCATGGGTCGGGGGTTCTGTTGCTTCTATAATTATTCTCCTTGCAATAATAAATGCTTATAACCTTATTGATGGGATTGATGGATTAGCTGGAGGTGTTGGTGTAATAGCTTCCAGTATTTTTGGCATCTGGTTTTGGGGAGCAGGCTTCTTAAGTCTCGCTATATTATCTTTTGCCCTCTCAGGTGCTCTTATCGGTTTCCTTTCATTTAATATGTTTCCCGCAAAGATTTTTATGGGAGATACGGGTGCAATGTCCATAGGATTTATACTTGGATACCTCTCTCTTGAGTTTTTAATATTAAATCATAGCCTGTTGGATCAGCCCTGGCATGTTTCGAATGGTGAAGTACTGGCTGTTTCAATTCTCATAGTGCCTATTATTGATACATTAAGAGTAATTGTACTTCGGTTGAAAAAAGGTGTTAGCCCATTCATTGGGGATCGAAGCCATATTCACCACAAAATGTTGGATATGGGAATTTCTCCACTTCATTCATCATTTATATTGTGGTTGATTAATGTTCTTATGATCGGCGTAGCATACATCACAATGCCTTTGGATGTGAATGTACAGCTTGTTGTTATACTAATTTTAGGATTATTAATTCTGCCATTAATACGCTTGGTGGTATTCTTCAGTCAGGAAGTGCTTCATATCAGATTCAAAGAATCCAGCTCAGAATCTGCCAATACTTCATACGATACGAAGTAAGTTTCTTGTATGAGTCGTGTTCGTGTTGTGAGAGGGGAGATGATTAACAGATAAACCCGTTAACAGGGAGAGAATAACTCAGTAAAGCTTTTTTATTTATCCCTTTCGGGATGATGTAATAATGACATTAAACTGACCCGTTACTATGCCGAGTTCAAACTTCCCTGTTTTGTTTTGATATTTCTGATGCGGATCTCAAGGAGTAAAGCATTTCATGAATCAGTCCTTTCTCAAGAGCACCGATAAATAGATCTTTTGTAGTTTTTGATAAAATGAGCGAATGAAGAATTAATGCTGTACCAAATGCAAGTTGAGCAACAATAGGCCACTTTAATAAAGACAGCAACGCAATTATTAAAACAAGAGAGGTAACTGTAGTAGTTATATAGTAAAGCAAAGTAAACTTAGAGCTGTTCATGGTTGTATTAGTTTTTGCAAGAGATTAAATGAAACTGACAAAGCTAACAGAGGGATATTTAGATCATTAAAGTTATCAAAGTGACTTAATATTAATAAATTCTAATCTTATTTAAAAGAAGATAATCTAAATTCTAATGATTCGTTAGAATGTAAGCAAAAGGTACTGGAAAGTTGTAAGAGGCAAGTTATAAAAGGATGAGTATTAAAATTATAACAATTAAGGAAAGATATGTTTTAGGATTTGTTTTTATAGATCTATATGTATAAGGGTATTGCATTATTACTCAAGGTAACACAATGAATGGAAGGTACATTTGTGAATAGTGATCAATCTGTATGAGCTATAGTTATTAGTTATAATAAAGTGAATCTTAACTTCTGGACTTCATATTAAAAAAAAATAGAAGTTATTTAAGTTTCTACATTCATGCCGATAAGTCCAATAAAGATCAAAAATATGTATATATGTATATCCGTTCTTACGTGTACTTGAATAATTCTGATGCTCATAACTTACTGTATCAGCTCTACCTGTAGCAAAGAACAACCCCAATATATTTTTGGACCTGAAACTTTTGTACATGCTCTGGGTTATAAACACTTCAATTAGGTTGATGGATCAGCGTGTTTGTAAAAACTGTATATTTTAATAGAGCTTTATTTTGTCTTTAATTATCATATACTTAAACTCTGAGCAATAAAAACTTCTAAATGTAGTTAAATATTGAAATAGGGATAAAAAGTAAATCGTCTTTATTTTATCGTGTATACTTACTTACTTTTGGAAATTATTAAAGTAACAATATGTTACAATCATAGTTTGAACGATAACCTTACATAAGTCATGAATATTAAATTTGTAAAAAGATCTCAAATTAAGTCCAGTAAAAGAAGATCATCTAAGTTTAAGCCCCTAATGGATGCCCTCGACAAGCTGGAGCCCGGCGGGCAGGCTGTGGAAGTATCTTATTCAAATGACAAAAGTGTAAACTCCATGCGGACGGCAGTTTACCAGTATAATCAAGAGAATAATGTCAAAATTAAAAGCGGCAAGGATGCTTCTAATAAAAAGATCTATTTTTACAGAGAAAAATAGATCCTATAATTATTTTGAAAATGGTATTAAAGAAAGCTGCTTTATTGCGGCTTTTTTTATTATCGGATAATAGTAACGTTTTGTAACGTATTAGCTTTTCAACCTCGTTCAAACAACAGTCCCTGGGAGATAGAGAGACGAACAGGTTCATTTATATTTTTTCTTGTAATGGTTGGAGTAGAACATATAATGCGCCAAGATTCAAAGTCAACAACCTTAGGCTTGAGCAGATCAGCCGGTATAATCTGACGGGGCTGCCCTTCCATATTTGCCACAAAAGCTATCTCTTTACCCGAATCAGTATCCCTGCGATACCCATAATAAATCACAGTACCATTCACTGGTTCAATATATGATAGCATATCATCATCACGAAAGCTATTAAGTAACCATGAGTTTTTTAATCTGAATTCTCTTACTTCCAGATTGAATGATGCTTTTTTAGCGTTTACATATTGTGCGTGATTATCTACATTAGAATACTCGTTTACATCATGCATCCACGCGTTTGCAAAGGCAGAAAGCTTCTCCTGATCCCAGTTAACAATATCAAATCCCGAATTGAAATTATTGAGCATAGGAACAATGGATGAAACTGAATAATCCGTTGCTTTTACAAAGTGATAAAGAGCTTTCGAAAACGTTCTCAGTTCCTTCAGATTCTCGAAACCCAAACCTTTCAACCTCTTAAAAAAGCGGGATTGTCTGTATTCGTTTTCCGTCACTTGCCAGTTGAAGAAATGTGCCTCTTCGGCCACCACTTTTAACGCGTAATAGGTATCCGTATCTCGTACAAAACTCCAGGGTGTATTTCCAAGCGCTTGAAGAAAATCCATGGGTACTCCTGGCATAAATCCGTGCATTAAAAGTGTAGTTGATGGATTATTATAAGCGTTTTCCATCACCATTTTTAAGGAGTTTCCAAGTTGAGTATTTACATTTACCTGTTCCGGATCGGATTGTGTTCCACGGCGTAATGTATCATGATTCGCATATCCACCAATCCATTTATCACCATGCAGTAGCATTTCGCGTAGACGCCACCATTTTGATACCCAATATGTATATTTGTAAGGAGTGTTATATGCGAAAATTAATGGTGCCCACTGAAATGCATGAGGTTGATCTTTAGTAACCTCCCTGTATGTACAGGCCAGTTCCCAATCATCCCGCGGCCAGGGCCTTCCATCTTCAAATATCATCCAGGGACGATAATTCACTCCCGAAACTGACTGTACAACACTGCTCATTTCCTTGAGAAACTCATCATCACACTGAAATTTTTGTTTGCTTTTATCATAATATTTAAAATCCTGAGAGGCGTCTACCCGTATACCGTCAAAACCAAAATTGATTTTACGCCGCTGCATTTCAAGTATGATGGCACGTACAAATGGATGATGAAATTTTATATCCCGCCCATATTCATTAGGTCCCGCAAAGTAGATATCGGGAAGTATTTGCAGGGCCATAGTGTGGGCATGGCCAAATACTACATCGAGCACAACTTTAATAGGCTTCGGAAAATTGTGAAGGGTTTCGATCAGTTCCACAAGTTCATCGGGACGTCCGCTGGATAATAGTGATGGATTTACTGCAGCAGATCCAAAAATAGTTACATCGTATCCCCAGTTAAGAACACACGGACGTCTGAGACAAACGGTAACTTCCTCATGGTCTGACTTTGGTGTATTGACTGGATCCCAAAATTTGTGATTTTGAGGATGTTCTATCACCGGCTCCAAAGGCATCAATTCTATAGCATCAAAACCTGCCATATTTTTTTCATCCGGGGTGAGTTCGATCCCACTACGTAATTTTGCCCCAATTTGTTTATAACGTTCTTGCAGGGAATGCAGAGTACCCTGCTTAGTTGCAGTTTGTACATGAATTTCGAGCAGGTTTACAGATGGCTTTATTCTAAGCTCGTCTGACAGCTCCAATTTCATTTTTTTGAAATAACCGGCATCGGATCTGTCAGACAGAGCGGCACCAATATCATAAACTTCAGAAGGAGCAAAAATACCATAAGGCATTGAGGACGCCATGGGATCGCGAATAACTTCAACTTGGCCACTTTTAAAATGTAGCTTTACCTGGTAGAGTGCTCCGAAGGTTTCCTTAGTTCCAACAGGTACTCCTTCAACAACGGATGCTGCAAATTCGCCCTCAATTTGTAATGGCAGTTTGCGGTAAAGAAACGTAGAATGCTGTTCAGGTTTGTCAAAATTCACATAGCGGCGGGGTATGAACATCTCCAAATCAGCAGATGCAATTTCTTTAAAAACCGGATTCCAAAAAAGAAATTGAGTTTCTAATCCATTTACGGAGCAACCCAGTTTTTTAACCAACTTTTGAGCTCTTTGAAAAGATATGGGTTGTTGAATAAGGGGTTTCAGGTCGAAAAACAGATCATCGGTTTTTACCTTGTTAAAAACGATCGAATGAGACATAATTTATGGATTGAGCAAATATCCTTTTGCAAGTTCTGTGTATTCAGCGGTTTGATTCTTCACCCACTCTTTTTCATAGCCAAATTCCTGTGCAAGCAAACCAGCTACCTTTTCAGCTATTCCGATACTTGCCCGGGCATCCAGCAAAAGTGCCCTTGTACGGCGCGACAAAACATCCTCAACGGTACGTGCCATCTCATTTCTTGCCGCCCATATCACATGTGCCGGTTGATCGGGTAGCTTGGGGTGCATCGGCTCATCCCAGCCTGCATTTTCCTGCGATAATTTTTTCAGTGAAGGCGCATCAGATCCATAATTTGGGTATGGTTCTGCGACAGCTTTGTTCTTTATCCAGCCATGAATCCTCAGGTTTTCTGATACGGAAGGACTGGTATTAAGACCGGCCACAACAGTTGCTTCATCAATGGTGTCTTCGGCCATTTTTCTATAGGTGGTCCACTTTCCACCGGCAATTGTTACCAGTCCGGAAGGATCTATAATCAGGGTATGATCACGTGAGATAGACGATGTATTTTTACCTTTCCCCTGGCTGACAAGAGGCCGCAGACCTGCAAATACACTCAGTACATCATCCGGTTCGGGATTTTCAGTCATATACCGCGCGCTGTGAGTCAGCAAAAAATCAATTTCCTCTTGTTTAGCCCTGGGTTCAAGTGAGAGTGAATCAACAGGAGTATCTGTTGTGCCAACTATAACTTTATTATGCCATGGTACCGCGAACAAGACTCTTCCATCGTCAGTTTTAGGAACCATAATGGCACTCTCCCCGGGCAGGAATCTTTTATCCAATACGATATGTATTCCCTGACTTGGCTTGATTATGATACCTGTATTGGGATCATCCATTTGACGTATGCTATCGGTGAATACTCCAGTTGCATTGATGACCGCCCTGGCATTTGCATCAAATTCATCGCCGGTTTCCATATCTTTAACCTTTACGCCGCTTACAAGATCGGATGATTTTTGCAGTCCAGTAACTTTGGTATAATTAAGCCCGACACCTCCATGATCGTGCAGTGTTTGTAGTAAGTTTATAGCGAGGCGCGAATCGTCAAACTGTGCATCGTAATAGATTACGCCTCCGATCAATCCTTTCGATTCCAATGTAGGAATATACTCCAGTGTTTTCTTTACAGAGAGATGTTTTGATGGACCGAGCCCAAGGTCACCGGCAAGCTTATCATAAATTTTCATACCGATTCCATAGAACGGACCTTCCCACCAATCGTAATTTGGCACAATAAATGATTGGTTTTTTACCAGGTGAGGGGCGTTTCCCATTAATAATCCACGTTCTTTAAGTGCTTCCAGCACGAGCGAAATATTACCCTGACGAAGATATCGAACGCCACCATGAACAAGTTTGGTACTGCGGCTTGATGTACCCTTGGAGAAATCATTCTGTTCAAGGAGCAAAGTACTATATCCTCTGCTCGCAGCTTCAACGGCCGTTCCGAGTCCGGTTGCACCGCCGCCAATAATTATAAAATCCCAGATTTTTGTTTCATTATGCAGCTGCCTGATATTTTGATCTCTGTTCACGAATCGCCTCCGTTATGATTCATTCATAGCCCAATTTTTAGCACGATCCACAGCATTGTGCCAGTTGTCCATAAGTTTATTACGTTTTGATTGGTCCATTTCAGGCGTAAACGTTTTGTCAACCTGCCATTTCTGATTTATCTCATTTATATCATCCCAAAATCCTACAGCCAGTCCGGCAAGATAAGCTGCGCCCAAAGCGGTTGTTTCCGTTATAACAGGTCGATTA
>CAYOLE010000052.1:0-7918 GCA_964404705.1 uncultured Rhodohalobacter sp.
CGCTTCTCAGTCTCCCAGTTTATATATGGAGTAACATCCAATCTGCCAACATCAACTGTATACCGGGTATCACCCCTATGTCTGAACCAACTGCCTTGTTGCGCGATTATGCCGTCAGTGCTCTCCACGTAATTTGTAACTGTATAAAAGTATGGCAGTCCCGGTTCGATCACTTCCATTTCCGCCTCTCCCCTTGTTCCCTCAAATAAATTTCGGTTCAGCCTTCCGGCATGAATCCTGAAAAGGGAACCTGTTTCTCCTGTGAGTTCTGCATGTAATGACGTTTCGCGCTCCTCCTCATTTTCAATCTGGCGCTGAATGTTCCAGCGTCTGTCAAACTCTATCACTCTCGGTCGGTCAAAAAACTCAAACTGCTGCCCGATATGTGTCTGTTCCGCGCGGGCCGAAAATGTACCTATTCTTGTTGTAATATCTGAAATATTCAGTCCGCCATTCAATGCATGATCAATATTATTCGTATTGCCAATATCTGAAAAACGATTTTGATCGAAATCGCTTATTGCCCATTCACCACTTAAACTTACGTATTTATTGAGCTGTAACTGAGAATCCAAAGCGATCATCTGATGGCTTTGAGGGGCCTGCAGACGTACAATCGGTTCGTATCGTCCCTGACCCGGCCCGGCCCATTCATATAAAATTCCATTTACTGCCCCGCCAACCCGCCTATAAGATCCGTTACCTTCTCCAAAATTTGTAAATCTCACACGATATACGCCCCGCGGATCCCCCGGAATATGTTGAAAGATTTCGAATTCCTCCCCATTTAGTACTGTATCCACTCTTGAATACAATAAGAATTCCGCATCTTCTCGAAAACCCACAGAGTCAGCACCGCTCACGTACAGATCGTCGATATTATCACCAAGATTTCGTAATCTTTCAATATCTACATCAGAAAGATTTAGCTGAGTAGCCGGATTTTTATTATCAGCTTCTCTTATATAAGAAGCTCCTACACTTAAACGGCCGTTAAAGAGATCATCCTCTTTTCCCCTGGCAGTAAAGAGAGTACGCGTAAAATCCTGTGTAATATACTGGAACTCTACCACGATGCGGGTTTCATCTGTAACTACCAGATTATTTGTGAATGTGATCTCCCCCAAACCATAATCGATGATATATTCATTTTCGGCACCTCTGTTTACCGGAATTCCATCAATATAAACCGTTTCTGAACCTGCAATCACTATAATAAACGGTTCGTTTTCTGATCCTGATAGCCGGTAAGGGCCCTGCATCCCCTCGTTCCCGGTAAATCGCTGAGTTCTAAACTGGCCCCTTGACACAGCAGCACCCATGCCAAATTCACCAACAGGAGTATTTCCCTGTCCTGCCGCTCCTTGCACTCTTCGGTTGATCTGTGCAAAACGGCTTTCCTGATAGCTGATGTCAACATCTCCCAGTTCAAGTTCGCCCAGCGGGGCCTGCAGCTGAATATATACTCTGTCGAACTCCCTGATGTTCTGGGTGGTGCCATCAGGCTGAATGGGCGTGGACCGGTCAGTTAAAGAGGCAAGAATCGATACATCGTCCGTTATTTGTCCGCTCATGTCGAGCCGGAGTCCGCTGTCCAGCGCCAGATCCTGCCGGTTGCCTACTGTAAATCCGCGGGTAAGACTTCCGCTCTGATTAATCTCCGATTCGCCGAAAAGATCATCGCCGGTTCTTACTTGCCGTGAGACTTCTTCCGCTTCGTCAGGATCAGTTGAAATGGTATCCGCTACCTGTTCAAACTCCCGCAGGCGTATAACACGATCAATTGTAATTGCCGGGGCTATATACTGTACTGAAATATGCCGGTACTCCTCAAAAACCTGAGGCGGGATTTCGATAGTGAGCAGGCCAGTTTCAGATACGAAACTCCACCAGTCTTGATTAATTGCAATGTCGCCCCTTTTCACTACCACAGATTCAGTCTCAATCAAAAATCCAAGGAACAGGGTCGTATCGGATTCACTTAATTCTATTTCTATGGTTTGTAGTGTTCCGGTTTGACCATATGCAGGAACTGCAGCAATTATCAGCAGCGTCAACAGAAGTATCGGTTTTATGTGACTTGCTTTAGGAATAGGATAAACCGTTAAGCCCGCAATTTAAACCGGGATATTTTTCTTTGTCAGTATCTCAAAAGAAAATATCACGGTCTATGTCAGTTTGTAATTTATATTTATGTCTGTAAAAGTAACCCGTTGACTCAAATAAAATTACCGTTTCATTAATTGTAGTAATTGCAGGTTAGCAAAATGCCCGGCTTAAACCAGACGGCTTATTTAATACAAGTTGAAAATCGCATTGATTCTGATCTTATCAAAACTGGAGATGAGTAATTTTATTCTACCCGTTAATATTTATTACTCATCTATTATACTGCCGCCATGTTTTTGATTTGGATCTCGCCTGGCATACCACCTGTAGGAGAGCATTCCGAGTATTGTGATTACAGTTATCATCCAGAATATCCATTCTCTGTTCTCTAAAGGAGAACCCAGAACAGAAGGAAAACTGTAAAATTTTAAGAAAAAATCCTGGCTTGATGGATTGGTATACACAAATGGAACGTCGGCTACACCGGCAACTGTAATTTCCCTGGAAACCTGTTTTGTTTTTGGAGGAAGGCACGATCTGTCATCACAAACCTGATAAAGGATATTCAGTGAAATCATTTTTTTGCCCCGGGCAACGGTATCAAATACAACCGGCACTGTAAAAAAAGCTTCACCGGAATGCCAGCCAAGTTTTGCGTTAAAATTGGGATCCAGAACAATTCTGGGTTCCGTCTCACTTACTTTACCTGCAAGCATCAAATTGTCTGCGGTTGATGTAAATGTAGTGGGGAATGGACCGGCATCTGGATCGTTCAATGCTGAATACAGGTGCCAGTCTCCTTTTATTTCTGCCCGTACAGTAACCTCAAAACGCTCTCCTGCTTTTACCTGATCCGGTACATCAGTAATGTGAAATGAGACGGGATCGATCAGCTGGCCATATACCTGAGCGTAAACAATCAAAAAAAGAATAGCAGGCAATAAAAGACGAATGATGATCATAAGGATACTATTTAACAAGCCGGATATCTGGAAAGATAAAATTTTTTTGATGAACGATAAGAATTCAGATTTTTGGTCCCAAAAGCAAAAAGGGCAGCCCTGGCAGGCCGCCCATTTTAAAATCATAAACGTTAATCGAAATTATTTAAGATTCGCTTTCTTCAGCTTTTACTACCCAGATTTTAACCTTAGGATTCAGGTCACCAAGCAGATCGATCGTAGCGGTATATTCTCCAAGAGAATTAATATCCTGGTCAATCGAGATTTTTCGTCTGTCAATAAGAATATCTCTTTCTTCCAGCGCGGCTGCAACATCTATATTTGTAACTGTACCGTGAATCTTGTCGTCTTCTCCAACAGATGCCGGTATGGTAACAGAAGTAGCCTCAAGTTTCTGAGCAAGTTCTTTCGCTTTCTCAACAGTTAGTTCCGCACGCAGTTCAGTTTCGCGCTGAAGCGCTTCGTACTGTTTGATGGCACCTGGAGTAGCCATTACAGCTTTTGCCTGCGGGATAAGAAAATTACGGCCATATCCGGGCTTTACTTCAACCAGTTCACCGGCTGAACCGAGGTTATCTACATCTTCTTTTAATATCAGTTTCATTCAATAACTCCGGTTTATCTTAAGTTTTCAGTTACATATGGAATAAGCGCCATAAATCGGGCACGCTTCACAGCTGTTGAAAGCTGACGCTGATGCCGTGCGCTGTTACCTGTTACACGACGGGGCAGAATTTTACCCTGATCGTTGATAAAACGAAGCAGGGTCTCGGTATCTTTATAGTCGATATACTCGATACCTGCTTTGGTAAATTTACACTCTTTTGTCTTTAAGTGTCCTTTCTTCGGGTGTGATGGATTGTTAATCATAATGGTGAATTTTTTTAATTATCGTCGCTTGTTTCTTCCTCTTCTTCCAGTTCATCAAAAATAACCGGCAGATCTCCTTTTTTCTTGAGATCGTAATGACGCTTCATTTTTGCATCATACTTCAGGGTGATATACCGCATAATATCATCGTTAATTCTCATATTTCTCTCAACAGGTTCAATCGTTGAATTCGGAGCTTCGAAATAGAGATTTACGTAATAGCCGGAGTTTTTCTTTTCGATAGGATAGGCAAGCTGTTTTACGCCCCACTCATCTGTATCAATCACTGTCCCGCCGTTTTCTTCGATTTGCTTATTCACAAACTCGACGAGCTCTTTAAACCTTTCATCCTCCAGAACAGGGTTCAGGATGTAGGTCATTTCATAGAATTCTTTATTCATCTGATTTAATCTTTGGTTGTATTCCATTATTGGAAACAGTCACCGTGCTGAATCGCCGGCAACAGAGCCTGAAAAGATAAGCATAATTGTTTTTGAATACAATGCAGCGGGAAACGAAAATTCAGAAGTGGATAGTATAATTCATAATTAAAGTGTGCTGTGTTCTCGCAGAGTTTCGCCGATGAATTCGCGGAGTCTCGCGGATTATAAATAACTCTGCGAAACTCAGCGCTAAACTCTGCGGAAATCAGCGAGAAACAAATCGGATGTGTTTAAAAGCTCAATAATCGCCTCCCTCACAAAATGCATTCACTGGAATTCTCTTTTTTTTGATGGAGTAATCCTTTCTTTGATTCAACCGGTGAGTGGATGGGATATAAGAAAAGTACTCTACAGGGTATAATAAGAAGAGATTAGTTCAATCAATCCTGAAAAAGGCAATACAGGCTCTACCCCGTAATAAACAGTCAATACCGCCAAAACTGCCAGCGTGGAGGTAAACACCAGGCTGGGTGATTTAAGAATGTATTCTTTATGGGCTTCTTTAAAGTAGAGATATACCATAACTCTAAGATAGTAATAAACGCTTGCCGCACTGGCAAGCACTCCGATGATGGCAAGCGGAATCAAACCGGCATTCACGGCGGCCGCAAATACGTAATACTTACCAATGAATCCAACAAAAGGCGGAATTCCGGCAAGCGAGAACAGGAAAATAGAGAGCATCACACCCATGACCGGCACCTTAAATCCAAGCCCGGAATAACTTTCGATATTTGTATAGTCCATTCCCCGGGTTCTTTCATAATAGGCGATTACACCGAATGCACCAACATTCATGAGGGTGTAGGCAAACAGGTAATAAAGAACTCCGGCGTAGCCCGCGGCGGTTCCTGCCGCCAGTCCAACCAGCAGATATCCTGCGTGAGCGATGCTGGAATAGGCAAGCATCCGTTTTACGTTATCCTGAACCAGTGCTATAAGGTTCCCTATAATCATTGTTAAGATAGCCACAACCTGGATGACGGCCGTCCAGTCTCCGGCTTCCCCGCCCGGAAGCATTCTCGTTAATATCAAGATGAACGCGACAAATGTTGCAGATTTTGCCGCTGTGGCCATAAATGCTGTAAGGGTGGTGGGTGTTCCCTCGTACACATCTGGAGTCCACATATGAAAAGGTACGGCTCCCAGCTTGAAAAAGATTCCCACTAAAAGCAGACCGGATCCGGCGAAGAACAGAAGTGTAGGTTCTGCATTTGCCGCAATTGCCGTAAAGTTGGTATGTCCAATTGCACCATATATTAATGCGATGCCATAGAGTAAAAATCCGGTCGCAAATGCGCCCAGAAGAAAATATTTTAGCGCCGCCTCGGCGCCGGTTTTTTCATTTTTGATCAGGCCGGCCAGAACAAAGAGACAAATCGACATGGTTTCAAGTCCCAGAAAGAAAGAGATCAGATCGTTAGATGTAGCCAGTGCAAGCATGCCAACTGCTGCAAAAAGAATCATGGCATAGACGCTTCCATCATGAAGATCCAGGTCGTTGAGGTATTCCCTGGAAATAATCACACAAAACAATGTTCCTAAAAGTACAATTACCGACCCAAACGATGCCACGCCCCCGTATACAATCATGCCTGTAAAGGCATCGCCAAACTCACCGAACAGCATGGGTACTGCTGCCGCCAGTGAAACCACGAGACCGGCGATGGTTACTCCATATACAACGTTTGCATCTTTTTTAAAAGAATCCAGAAGAAGTGCCACAAGTCCCGTAACCGCAACTATGATTCCGGGTAAAAAAGCCATTAAATCGTGAGTATAGTCCATTCTAAAACGTTTTGTATATCGCGTCTACCGCTTTCGCAAGTTTTATATCTTTTTCGGTTACCTTATCGCCGGCATCGTGGGTACTAAGGCTTATGGATACAGTATTGTATACATTATAAATTTCAGGATGATGAACCTGGTCCTCAGCATCAAAACCGACTCTTACAATAAAGGAAAGAGCAGTTTTGAAATCACTGAATGAAAATTCACGATGAATTTTATCATCTTTGAATGTCCATTCTTTTAAATTTTTCAGCTCATCCTGGATTTGCTTTTCTGTTAGTGGATCCATAATAACTTAGTCTCCTGATACCAATTTGGGTTCTGATTCAGCTTTATGAAGTCCATAAATTTTTGCTGTCCAGTCGGGCAGATTTGCAGCATCGGCGTTTTCAATCGCAGTTACGCTTTTATCTTCAGTAACGGAAATAAAATTATCTACCCAGCCTTCAGAATACTCTGTAAAATCAACCGGACGAATACCGATCCAGATCATAAAAATGACAAGCGGTACCAGCAAGGATACTTCCCTGGCATTTAGATCCGGCATAGTTTTATTCTCCTCTTTCTTCAGTTCCCCAAACATAACCCGCTGGTACATCCAGAGCATGTAAACCGCTGCAAGTATCACTCCTGTCGCCGCAAGTACAGCAAAGGTGATGTTATCGTAAAGCATTGAGTTAAACGAGCCGAGAAGTATAAAAAATTCACCTATAAAGCCATTTAGTCCCGGCAGCCCGATTGAAGCAAGGGTAGAGATCATGAAAAATACCGCAAGTACTGGAACAGATTTCGCGATACCTCCAAAATCTTCAATCATACGTGTATGTCGGCGATCGTAAATCATCCCTACAATAAGGAAGAGTGCTCCTGTTGACAGGCCGTGGTTAACCATCTGAATGATGGCTCCCTGCACGGCAATGGTATTGAAAGCAAAAATACCAAGTACTACAAAGCCGAGGTGACTTACCGATGAATATGCCACCAGCTTCTTCACATCTTTCTGCACCATTGCCACCAGTGCCCCATAAATTATACCAATAACCGCAAGAACTGCGAGCCATGGCGCAAATTCCATAAAGGCATTTGGAAAAACCGGCATACAAATTCTGAGCAGACCATAGGTTCCAAGCTTAAGCATGATCGCAGCGAGTACCACCGAACCAGCAGTAGGTGCTTCTGTATGTGCAAAGGGAAGCCAGGTATGAAACGGGAACAGCGGAACCTTGATACAGAAAGCCAGCGTAAAGGCTAAAAACATATACGTTTGTTCCACAAGGCCAATGCTGTAATCAGTACTCGAAATAAATCTCCAATCAGCCGTAAATTCATAGATGCCTGTAGCTGCCCCGGCATTGTAACCCAGGTAAAGCAATGCCACCAGCATTATCAGGGAACCGACAAGTGTGTAGATGAAAAACTTTATGGTGGCCTGAATTCTTCCGCTCCCGCCCCAGATTCCGATCAAAAAGTACATCGGTATAAGCGACAGCTCAAAGAATACATAAAAAACGATAAGATCGAGTGCGGCAAACGTTCCAAGCGATGCCGTTTGGAGAATCAGCAGCATGGAGTAGTAACCTTTCAGACTTTTGGTTACCGAATCCCATGATGAAAGAATCACAATCGGCCCCATCAGGGTGGTTAACATAAACAGCAGAAGACTGAGTCCGTCAAGACCTACAAGATACTTAACATCCATTCCAATAAGGACAGGAGAACCTTCGGTTACAAATTGAGGAATGG
>CAYOLE010000052.1:8018-16562 GCA_964404705.1 uncultured Rhodohalobacter sp.
ATCATAATCAGTGCATAGCTGCTGGTTACACCTGTCTGGATATAGCGTGTAAGACTTCCGACAAGTTTTACTGTACCCGCTATGGCATTCACAAAACCATCGACTATTTTCATATCAAAGACGGCCAGGACACGGTCTGAAAATTTCACTGTAGGATTGATAATTGTAGTCTCATAAACTTCGTCCAGATGGTATTTTTCTTTCCATACATTATACAGTTCACCAAAGCGGCCCGATATTTTTTCATCAGAGACAAGCTGCTGATTGTGTCCATACATGCGGAATGCAACATATACCCCGGCAACTGCCACCAGAATTGAAAGTAGCATTAGTGCCCACTCCGCTGGAACAGAAAGGGTAAGGTAGATATCAGCCGCAATGGGCGAAAGCCAGCTTTCCAGCCAGTTTATATCACCATATGCCTCGCCAAATGTCTTTCCGACAAAGTTTGGAAAACCGATAAAACCCCCAACAATCGAAAGACCTGCCAGGGTCCAGAGTGGAATTGTCATTGTTTTAGGACTCTCGTGCAGGTACTGCTCTGATCCTTCAGCTTCTTTAACAAGTTCAGGTAATTTAAATCGCCCGTGAAATGTGGTGAGTGTAAGGCGGAACATATAAAAAGCAGTGAGAAAAGCAGTGATCAGCGCCACGGCCCATAATATCATATAGAGCGCCCCTGCTTCCTCACCGAAGCCCATGTTCATGGCATGCATTAAAATTTCATCCTTCGAGAAGAAACCTGCCAGCAACGGAATACCTGCAATCGCAATGGTGGCAATCATGAATGTAAGATAGGTTGATGGCATCCATTCTTTTAAGCCCCCCATATTGCGAATGTCCTGAGGATCAAAAACCACAGCTTTTCCTTTTTCGTGGAGTTTATGGCCGACATGTTCCATAGCATGAATTACAGAACCCGATCCCAAAAAGAGACAAGCTTTGAAAAATGCGTGAGTTACAACATGGAATATTGCAGCTGTAAACGCCCCTGATCCCAGTGCCAGAAACATAAATCCAAGCTGCGAAACAGTTGAGTAGGCAAGAACTCCTTTTATATCATTCTGCGTAATGGCAATAGTTGCAGCTACAAGTGCAGTTAAGGCTCCTACAACAGCAATAATTATCATTACTTCGGGTGACAATACAAACATTGGAGAAAGACGGGTAATCAGGTATATACCTGAGGTAACCATGGTTGCCGCGTGAATTAAAGCAGATACAGACGTAGGGCCAGCCATCGCATCCGGCAGCCAGACAAACAGAGGAATCTGCGCGCTTTTACCGGTGGCTCCAATCAGCATTAAAAAACCGATCCAGAAAACAGCACCGGCTGAAAACAGATCCAGATTGTCTAATATTGAATCAAAATCGAAACTGCCGACAATACTGAATACCATGAACATTGCAATGAGGAAAGCAAAATCTCCGACCCTGTTATAGATAAATGCTTTTTTCGCCGCATTTGATTTAGCCATATCGGAGTACCAGAAGCCGATTAACAGGTACGAGCAGAGCCCAACACCCTCCCATCCCAAAAAGAGCAATACCAGGTTATTTCCCATAATGAGGTTCATCATGGCAAAAATAAACAGGTTCAGATAGGCAAAAAACTTCCAGTAACCTGCATCATGATGCATATACCCAATCGAGTACAGATGGATCAGGGCACCCACACCTGTTACCACCAGCGCCATAATAAGAGATAATTCGTCAATTCTGTAAGCTATATCTACGGATAGAGAACCAACATTAATCCAGTTAAAAAGAGTTACTACAGTCGCTCCGGATCCCGCAGTAAAGCCAATAAAAAAGTATACGGTTATCAGGAAAGGAATAAACACAGCCAGGTTGGCTATTATGCCGATAGATGTTTTCATCCGACGAAAGCCCTCGAATGACAAGCCGGCTATTCCATTAATAAGAAAGCCGAGCAGCGGTAAACCAATAATCAGACTGACTAACGTAGTCGTTGTATCCATTCAAAAGGTTGTTTATTTCACTCTTCCACAGGCTACTAAACATCGCCGTGATTTAACAGGTGGCAAAGATACAAAAATCTCTTTCAAGATAAACTTTTAAGAACGGATTATTGTGCTAAATTGAAAAAGAAAAAGGTTATTTTTTTTGATTTTTTCTAAAAACCATTTTAAAACTAAGTTGTAAATATTCTTAATTGATCCCGAACTTTAATTGCAGATAACTATCCTTTTTTGATATGTTTGGGGCTTATATAAAAACCGGTCTAACGGCTTTTGAAGATTAATACACGAATGTATAAACTTTCATTTTATAATCTAACACTCTCGTTTCTCTCGTTGATGGCTTTCTGGTTGGCTATGAGTGGTATTTTTGATTTTGTGCATATCGCAATGGGTGTAGTTACAGTCGTTGGGGTTATGATCTTCAATTACCAGCTTAAGCAGCATCATTTCTTCAATGATGATATGGATGATCTCAGCGAACTGCGGTTTGGGCGGGCGGTTTATTACTTTTTTTGGATGATTTATCAAATTATTGTTGCGGGATTTCATGTACTTACCGTAATCATCAGACCCAAAATGCCCATTGAACCTACACTAATTACTTTTGAAGTAGACCTGCCAAGTGCTCATGCAAAAATGATTCTTGGCAATTCGATCACTCTTACGCCAGGAACACTTACCATAGATATTGACGACGATACATTTACCGTGCATGCCATTGACAGCACATCATTTGCCGGTTTAATGGATGATTCTATGCCGCGACAAGTATTATCACTTTTCAGCAGAGAAGACCGGCCGGTGATTCGTGAATTTAAAATTATAAATCTAAACATCTGATGACTTAATGGAACAGTTTTTCCTGTATAGCTCCGTTGCATTAACAATTATCATAGCTGTTCCCATGATTCGGGTGGTTAAAGGACCCACTCTGTTCGATCGCCTGCTGGCTACGAATGCTATTGCTACAAAAACCATTGTTTTGATTTGCCTGACCGGATATATCTTCGGGCGCATCGAAATGTTTATAGATATCACGCTTGCCTACGCTATTCTTGGATTTTTGGGTTCTCTAATTATTGCTAAATATCTATCATCTCCTAAAATAAGGCAGGGGGAGAAATAATTATGATCCAATCTGCAATCAGTATGGTTTTTATTGTGTTGGGTATCATCTTTATGCTTGCCGGAAGCATTGGAATGCTTCGCCTGCCCGATTTCTATTCCCGGTCTCACGCAATAAGTAAAAGTGATACACTTGGAATCATTTTTGTCATTGGCGGACTGATCATTTACGAAGGTTTTACCCAAAGCAGCCTAAAGCTTCTGTTCATCATTTTATTTATTGCACTATCTAACCCGATAGGATCTCATGCACTTGCCCGCGCCGCTTTTAAGAAAGGGCTCAAACCATTTTTATATAATCGTTCAGCGGAGGAAAAAAACGGATGATTTGGGAACTGGAATTAGTGATTTACATTTTTTTGCTTATTTCGGCAATTGTGGCTCTCGAAGTCAATGATTTGCTCGTTTCCGTTGTAATGATGACAATCTTCAGTTTTTTAATGGCCTTGCTGTTTACAGTTATGGGAGCTATTGACGTAGGATTTACCGAAGCAGTGGTGGGAGCCGGAGTTACGGGAATACTTTTTGTTGTCGTTGTCTATCAAACCTCAAGAAAAACAAACGATTGAAGGTACTGAAATATCTAATACTGCTGTTATTTGCCGGGGTGCTAATTTATGCCTCCATAGATCTGCCCAATCGGGGCAATCCCGACAATGCTATGCACAGCGAAAATAGTATAATCGATACTCCGGTTATGGGTAATTATTTTATCCAGGAAGCCTATAATGATGCCAAAACTCCTAATATGGTAACTGTAATACTGGGTGACTACAGAAGCATTGATACCTTTGGCGAACAAGTTGTAATCTACACTGCCGGACTTATAACTCTGCTCGTACTCCGAAGATCAAGGCGGAGGAACAACGAATGAGGCAACAATTTAAAAGCCCCATAGTTCTCCTCGGATCCCGTTTATTAAGCCCGTATATCATGGTTTTTGGGTGGTATGTTATTTTTCATGGACACTACAGCCCCGGAGGCGGGTTTCAGGGAGGCGCCCTTCTTGCAGCCTCAATTCTATTGATACGTGTGTCAGGCGGGCGGATCATCTCCAGGCTTCAGTTGCAGGAATACCTAAATACACCGATCGCCGTCATTGGAGTGATCATCTATTTTGCGACTGGCCTTGTGGCAATGCTAATGGGTGGATATTTCCTTGATTACGGAGAGCTCCCCATACCGGGTATGGAACCCGCATGGCTTCGTTACACCGGGATACTGATCATTGAGGTGGGCATTGGACTCACCGTTATGGCCATTCTGGTAATGATTTTTGATAACATGGTGAAGGGGGAAGATTATGGTTGATTTTTTTACGGGACACTACGCGTACTGGTTTACCCTTATTCTGCTTTGTGTTGGCGTGTACGGAATTATATTCAAACAAAATTTGATCAAAAAAACTATTGGGCTCGCGATATTGCAGGTTTCCGTGGTGCTCTATTTTGTCTCGATTGCTTCCAAGTGGGATGCCACTGTTACGGTTGTAGATCCCAATATTCCGGTCGATCAAGTTGCCAGCTATTTAAACCCGCTGCCTCATACCCTCATGCTTACGGCCATTGTTGTGGGAGTTGCTACCCTGGGCGTTGCGTTTACACTTCTGATCGCGATTTACAATCGTTATGGCACCCTGGATGAACAAGAACTGTTAGAAAAAATTCAATGATCGACTCGCATCTTCCTGCCATCATTGCGTTAACATTTGTTCTGTTTTCTCTGCTGATTCCTCTTTTTGGAATCTGGAAAGAACATCTTTGTCAACCCCTGGCAGTTATTGGCTCTGGCTTAGCGTCCGCATTTTCGCTTTTTGCCTTTATTACTTATTTGCAAAGCGGAAGTATTCGTTACTTTTTTGGAGGGTGGGAACCCCCGATAGGAATTGAATTTGTCTACGACGGCCTTTCCGGATTTTTTTTGCTGGTCATAAACACGGCTGCCTTTCTTTCGATTATATACGCCAAAAAACCCGGGCGTCTTGAATTTCCCGGGAAAGAAATGGCGTACTATGCTCTGGCTATGCTGATGATGCTGGGCTTTAACGGAATGGTACTCACCGGAGATCTTTTCAATCTCTATGTTTTTCTTGAAATCTCCTCACTTTCATCTTACGCGCTGATTTCCATTGGGAATCGTGCGGCACCTTTTGCAGCATTCCGTTATCTCATTATTGGAACCGCCGGGGGAACCCTTTACCTGTTAGGTGTTGGATTTCTCTACACTAACACGGGTACTCTGAATATAATTGATATGTCGGGTATGCTGCCTATGCTGGCGGATAATTCATCCGTAGTGGCCGCACTGATATTAATGGTTGTTGGGATTGCTGTGAAAGCCGCCATTTTTCCTATGCATGGCTGGCTGCCCGACTCTTATACCTATGCCTCGTCTCCCTCATCCGTCTTGATTGCGCCGGTTGGAACCAAAGTAGCCGCCTATGTTCTGTTTCGTGTAATACTATATCTGTTCGGTATTGAACTGACGGATGCCGTAGTACCGCTATCATATATTATTGGTGTGTTTGCCAGTATTGGAATTATCTATGGCTCGGTGATGGCCATTGCTCAAACCGAAATGAAGCGAATGCTCGCTTACAGCAGTGTTTCGCAAATAGGCTATATCATTATGGGATTGAGCCTTGCAAATCCATTTGGCTTTGCCGGGGCCCTGCTGCATGTATTAAATCACGCCGTAATGAAAGCCTGCCTCTTCATGATAACAGGAAACCTGCGATTCAAAGAGGGGCATTCCGACATCAGCCTATTCAACGACAGCTACCGAAAAAAATACCCATGGACTATGGCATCCTTCAGTGTCGCTGCAATTAGTATGGTGGGTCTGCCGCCGCTGGCTGGCTTTTTCAGCAAATGGTATTTGGCGCTTGGAACCATCGATAACAGCAACTGGATATTTTTGACGGTCATTATTGTAAGCTCGCTGCTCAATGCAGTCTATTTCTTCAGGATACTTGAAAAAGTATACATGAAAAATCCGGATGCAGAACCACAAACAGCTACAACTGAAGAAATTGAATACAATGACGTGTCCGCGAGCATGATGTCTCCGATGGCAATTTTAGCCATTGGCTTATTTGTAATTGGATTTGCAAACGCTGCTATCGTTGGCATATTTTTGAACTTTTTCCCGCTGTAATACGACTAATTTTAATTTTTGAACCACGATTGATGGATCTTTCTATCGTACCTTTATTAGCGATCCTGGTTTCACTGGCGGCTGTGCCATTTATCATGTTGAGCTCTGCAAAACCGAATCTGCGGGAATCGTGGACCGTAATTGCCGGACTGATCAAATTTGGCCTGGTGCTCACACTTCTGCCCGGGGCCATAGAGGGTAATTCTGTAGAAATACACCTGTTTGATCTTGCCCCCGGCCTGCCACTGGCGCTGAATGCGGATCCGTTTGGGGTCTATTTCGCAGTGATAGCTTCCGGTCTGTGGATTTTTACATCGTTCTACTCTATCGGCTACATGCGCGGGGCAGGCGAAAAGAAACAAACACGTTATTATGCCAGTTTTGCCGTCTGTTTGTCAGCAACCATCGGAATTGCATTTTCAGCTAACCTGCTCACATTTATCGTCTTTTACGAAATGCTGACGCTCGCCACCTATCCGCTGGTGATTCATAATGAAAAACGGGAAGCCATTAACGCCGGACGGAAATATCTCGCATTCACGCTTACTGCCGGGCTTCTGCTTGTTGCGGCTGCAGCCATCATCTATCACTACACCGGAACCATCGAATTTACGCCCGGCGGCGTTTTTGGAAATGTTGATCTTCCGCATAACACCATGCTTGTGGTCTTTATCCTGTTTTTAGGAGCTGTTGGGGTGAAAGCCGGAATTATGCCGATTCATAGCTGGTTGCCTGCTGCAATGGCTGCTCCTACGCCCGTAAGTGCGCTTTTGCACGCGGTGGCTGTTGTAAAATCCGGTGTCTTTGCCGTAACCCGGATGGTTGGGTTCATTTTCGGCACAGACGTTATGGACACGTACGGCCTCAATGATATATTAATTGTACTGGCAGGAGCAACTATAATCCTTGCCTCCCTGATTGCATTTGCACAAGATAATCTCAAACGCCGACTGGCTTACTCCACCGTTGGTCACCTCTCCTATATTGTACTTGGAGTTGCGCTGCTGACTCCCATCGGTATGACCGGCGGAATAATGCATATTGCGGCACACGCCACAATGAAGATCACGCTCTTTTTCTGTGCCGGTGCAATCTATGTTAATCTCCACCGTACGGAGATCAGCAATTTAAATGGCATAGCTAAGGTAATGCCCTGGACAATGGGTGCTTTTGCCGTTGGTTCTATGGGCCTTGCCGGTATACCGCCTATCAATGGATTTTTCAGTAAATGGCATATTATATTAGGATCGCTCGAAGGCGATATGATCATTCCGGTTATTGTTCTAATCGTAAGCGGGCTTTTAAACGTTGGATACTTTTTTCCGATTCTGTATCGCGCCTATTTTAAACCGGGTGAAGGACTTGAGAAATATGGAGAAGCCTCTCCATTTATGGTAGTACCGATCATGATTACGGCTATACTATCGGTGCTGTTTGGATTATTTCCCAACCTGTTTTTTAGCTTTTTTGACTTAGCCGTACTTGTAAGTGATTCACTCTTCAACACCGGAGCACCATGAACATGAATAAGATAATCTGGAGTATTGTTGCCATCTTATTTCTGATTACCCTTGGACTTGAATTCGTTTTGCTGGCAGGGTACGATAGCCACTGGTGGAATTCAATTCCGGCTTTTTATGCGATATTTGGATTTATCAGCTGTATCGCAATCATCTATGTGGCAAAATTTATCGCCAAGAATATTGTAAACCGCGACATTCACTACTATGATTGAGTTTCTGACCATACCTGGCTTTATACTTATTATTGGAGCTCTGCTGCTGCCTATTCTGCCGGAAAAAGTGCGCAGTTCTGTGTTTTTACTTTTTCCCATAGCATCGCTGATGTATGTTGTTACAACTGTTGATGGATATTCTTTAAGTATTGATTTTATTGCCTATGAACTCTCGCTGATGGAAATGGACTCTCTCAGCAGAATTTTTGGGATTATATTCTCTATTACTGCCTTTGTTGCCGGTGTGTACGCCTTTCATATTACAGATCTTGGCCAACAGTGCAATGCACTTGTTTATGCAGGAAGTGCTCTTGGAGTTACATTTGCCGGAGATTTACTGACCCTGATCATTTTCTGGGAACTGATGGCCGTAAGTTCCACCTGGCTGATATGGGCACGCCGAACGAAAGAGTCTGATGGAGCAGGGATGCGCTACCTCATCTACCACGTTCTCGGTGGCGGAGTTCTTCTCGCCGGAATTATCTGGCACTATGCAGATACCGGTTCACTTGCAGTTGAAACCCTTTCGCAGGATTATTCTAT
>CAYOLE010000053.1:0-9422 GCA_964404705.1 uncultured Rhodohalobacter sp.
AGTCATCGGATGAGTCAATTCAAAGTCATCACAATTTTATTAAAATCTCATTTTTTCGAAAAAACTCATCCGATGACTTTTCCCTGCAACCAAACGTTTACAGTTGACATAACACTAAGTAAATAAGTTAACTGAATTTATGAATGGCATTAATTTTGAGTTTTATTATCTTCTGTTAATTAAAAATATAATATAAATGAGTGTAGGATCATGCAAAAAGTAATCACATTTGGCGAGATCATGTTACGATTGTCACCTCCGGGTTTTCTACGGTTTTCACAGACAAATAATTTTGATGCGATTTATGGAGGAGGGGAGTCTAATGTGGCTGTATCATTAAGTAATTTTGGGATTCCAAGCCAGTTTGTAACTCGCCTGCCGGATAATGACATTGGCGAATGTGCAATGATGGAACTGCGAAAAAGAGGTGTCGATACGTCTCAAATTATCTATGGCGGAGAGCGGCTTGGAATTTATTTTTTAGAAACCGGTGCGGTCAGCCGTGGCAGCAAGGTTATCTATGATCGTGCTCATTCAGCGATGTCCACTATTCGCCCCGGAATGGTCGACTGGGAACAAGTTTTTAATGGTGCAACCTGGTTTCACTGGACAGGAATTACTCCGGCCCTTTCCCAGGGAGCGGCTGATGTTTGTAAGGAAGCCATTGAAGCTGCCGGTGAAATGGGTGTTACTGTTTCTACAGATTTAAATTATCGTGCCAAGCTTTGGAAGTATGGCAAAGAACCCGGAGAGGTAATGCCAGACCTGGTAAAAGGTTGTGATGTGATATTAGGAAACGAGGAGGACGCAGAAAAACATTTCGGAATCCATCCCGAATCGGTAGATGTGACCCAGGGAGGTACGGTAGAATCAGAGGCCTATCGTTCAGTGTGCGAAAAGTTGATGGAACGATTTCCAAAAGCTCAAAAAATTATTACAACATTACGTGGTTCGATCAGCGCCTCCCATAATACGTGGTCAGGGGTACTGTATAACGGTGATAAATTTTTGGAAGCACCATCCTACGATATTACCCATATTGTGGACCGTGTAGGCGGAGGAGATTCTTTTATGGCTGGTCTTATTTACGGGTTACTCACGTTTAGCGGGGATGACCAAAAAGCCCTGAATTTCGCAGTTGCAGCATCCTGCCTGAAGCATACCATTTATGGAGATGCCAACCAGGTAAAAGTTGAGGAAGTAGAAAAACTTATGGGCGGAGATGCTTCCGGACGGGTATCCAGGTAAGGTAAATCGGATAGCGTTTTATAAATTTTTAAAAACCAGTTTAACATTAAATAAGGATAGGTAAATGGCACAATTTACACGCATACAGGTAGCAACTCAGATGGCATCGGATGGACTGGTACCATTATTTTATCATGATGATATAGATGTGTCTAAACAGGTTTTAAAAGCCTGTTATCAGGGGGGATCCCGATTGATAGAATTTACCAACAGAGGCGATTTTGCCCACGAGGTATTTGGAAAGCTGGTTAAATTTGCTTCAACTGAATTACCCGAAATGATCCTGGGTGTGGGATCAGTGACCGATGCACCTACTGCTGCTCTTTATATACAATTAGGGGCGAATTTTGTTGTAACCCCGGTTTTACGGGATGATGTTGGCCTGGTATGCAATCGTCGGAAGATTTTGTGGGCACCGGGATGTGGAACCTTATCCGAAATTGCAAGAGCCGAAGAATTGGGTGCTGAAATTGTGAAGATATTTCCAGGTAGCCAGCTTGGGCCGGGTTTTGTAAAGGCCATAAAAGGCCCGTGTCCCTGGACGAGTATCATGCCGACTGGAGGTGTGACTGCGGAAGAAGAAAATTTGAGAAATTGGTTTGATGCGGGAGTTACCTGTGTAGGGATGGGTTCAAAGCTGATTAAGAAAGATTTTGTAAATCAACAAGATTATGAAGGCTTAAAAAATCATGTTCAGAATACATTTAAGCTGATAAAAGAAATCAGAAATGCATGAAAGAACAAGCAGAATTTTTTTGCGTAAATTTTTCTTTTTATTGGTGATTTTATGAATCCTTATTTCGCACTCACAAGGTTAGTAACTTCCTCACCAATTATGCGCGATTCAGAAATAGTTAAATTAAATTAGAGAAACAGTATCGGGGAAAAGGCAGAATGTATAAGAAAGATGCTTCTGCCATTTTTTTCAATTAATTGTTTTAGATGCCCGCCTGAAGTCAAAAAAACACACCTTTCAGATGAAATACCAGGCATTATACTCCATTTCTCTCAATAGTGTCCGGTTAGACAACGTTCTTGATTTGTGACGTTACAGATTTATGAAGCATTTGCTTTACTTCATAAATTTTCGATTATTAAATCAACCTTACAAGCAAAGTTAAGTACTATGGGCGAAGAGCGCGTAAAGGTACCCGAATCGAAGGAACAGTCTCAGAAATTTCTCAAATATCTGCTGCGTGATGTGCGCGCAATGGGAAAGATGCTGGAAGAAGGCTGGTTCGAAATCGATAACATTCGAATTGGAGCAGAACAGGAAATCTGCCTGATCGATCGAAACGCAAAACCCGCCCCCATAGCGATGGAGCTTCTCGAAGCACTAAATGACCAAAGTTTCACCACAGAACTTGCCAGATTTAATCTCGAAACCAATCTCGACCCGCTTCTTTTTAAAGGGAAGTGTCTGTCGCAGATGGAATTTAATATCCAAAAAAAGCTTGATTACATTAGAGAAAAAATTATAGAGTTTGATGGTGATATTGCACTTGCCGGAGTGTTGCCTACCATTCGAAAATCCGATCTGGATATTGTTAATCTGACTCCGCTGCCAAGGTACCGCGCAATCTGTGATGCCATTAATAAACTTCGCGGAGAGGAGTATGATCTGAGAATTCAGGGAACAGACGAATTGCTGATGAAATTTGATACGCCGCTGCTTGAAGCGTGCAATACCGGGTTCCAGGTACATCTGCAGGTAAATCCTGACAATTTTGTAGATAAATACAATCTTGCCCAGGCAATCTCCGGCCCTGTTCTGGCGAGTGCTGTGAATTCCCCGCTCCTGTTTGGTAAACGGCTTTGGAAGGAAACCCGGATTGCACTGTTTCATCAGTCGGTGGATACGCGCAAGGTGGGTGATCATCTAAGGGAATCGAGCCCCAGGGTAACGTTTGGTAACCAGTGGCTGCAAGACAGCATTCTGGATATCTATCAGGAAGATATTGCTCGCTACAGGGTTATACTCAGCTCAGAAATTGATGAAGATGTTGAACAGTTGATGTCTGAGGGCAAAGTACCTGAACTGATGGCCATGAAAGTTCATAATGGCACCGTATACCGGTGGAACCGCCCTTGTTATGGAGTAAGTGATGGGAAACCCCACCTAAGAATTGAAAACCGCGTATTTCCTTCGGGCCCCACCGTAACAGATGAAATTTCCAATGCAGCTTTTTGGCTGGGTCTGTTAAATGGCATGGACGAAGAATATCCTGATATTCGAAAGGTTTTGGATTTTGATGATGCAAAAATGAACTTTTTTGCGGCTTCAAAACTTGGGCTCGATACGAAATTTCGATGGACGAATGATAAACGGTATTCCGCTGTAGATTTGATCTGCAACGAGCTATTGCCGCTTGCCCGGCAAGGGTTAAAAAAATCTGGGGTGGATGAAGGTGATATTACAAGTTATCTCGATATCATTGAGGAGCGTACCAGGGTGGGACAAACAGGTGCCTATTGGGCAATTCAATCATACAATTCATTATCAAAAGAAGTAACGCGAGAGCAGGCGCTTACAGCTTTGACCAACGCAATGATAAAAAATCAGAAAAAGGGAGAGCCGGCGCATAAATGGGGTCTGGCAAAAATGGACGATATGGAGATGTGGCAGCCATCGTCATTATTGGTAGAAGAGTTTATGACCACAGATCTGTTCACTGTTCAAAAAGATGATATTATAGAACTGGTGGCCAATTTAATTAACTGGCGTCGAATCCGGTATGTTCCTGTAGAGGATGACAGTAAGCACCTTGTGGGTCTTGTTAGTATGCGAATGGTATTCAGAGAGTACAACAATATTATTCATGCAAAAGGAGAAGCCAGCAACTCTGTAGATGATGTTATGATTAATAATCCCATCACGATTCATCCCGAAGCTTCCATTCTGGAGGCTGTGGATATTATGGACAGCCAAAAAATCGGATGTTTGCCTGTAGTAAAAAACAACCGTCTGGTTGGAATTATTACGGAACAGAACTACATGACTATTACTAAACGTCTTTTGAGACTACTTGATAAAAAGAGACTATCTGAAGAATAGATCAACTTGCTATTTTAAAACATGGGAAAACAAAAACTTTCTCTGGCGAAAGATCCTGAGGCAAGAAAATACTTTTTAAAACATCTTCTGCACGATGTACAGGCAATTGAACAGATGCTGGATGATAACCTGTTCGAGTCTGGAATAAGCCGGATAGGGGCTGAACAGGAGTTTTGTCTGGTGGATAAGTATTTTAAGCCATCAAAAAGTGCAACAGACATTCTGAAGATAATAGATGATCATCATTTTACTTCTGAACTTGCTAAATACAACCTGGAAATAAATCTTGATCCGCTGGTAATCAGTCCCAGCTGTTTTTCTGATATGGAGAAACAGCTCACAGATCTACTCGAAAAAGCAGAAGTTGCCGCATCTTCGCTTGACGAAAAAATTATTCTCACCGGTATACTCCCGTCTATCGATTTCAGGGCCGTTCAGATGGAATTTATGACGCCGGTTGACCGCTACAAAGCGTTAACCGATATCCTGTCTGAACTACGGGGAGAAGATTTTGAGCTGAATATTATAGGCGTGGATGAACTTATTTTGCGGCATGATAACATATTATTTGAAGCCTGCAACACCAGCTTTCAGTGCCATCTGCAAATTAATCCGGAAGAGTTCACCGATATGTATAACTGGGCACAGTTAATTTCGGGGCCGGTATTGTCTGTTGCAGCCAACTCCCCGCTTTTACTGGGCAAACAACTTTGGGCAGAAACAAGAATTGCACTGTTTCAGCAGAGTGTCGATACACGCGGTAAAGGATTTAATTTCAGGGAAAGGGAGCAACGTGTAACCTTTGGGAATCGTTGGATTAATGGAGTAGCAGATGTATACAAAAATGATATTGCCCGCCACACACTTCTATTCTCGACTCATCTGGAGCACGATTCACTAAATCTTCTTAACCAGGGAATTGTGCCTGAGCTTGAGGCTTTAAGATTGCATAATGGCACAATATACAAGTGGAATCGCCCTTGTTATGGGGTAACAGATGGAGTACCGCATTTACGGATAGAAAACAGATATTTGCCTTCCGGTCCTACAGAGCGTGATGAAATCGCGAACCTGGCATTTTGGGTTGGGTTGATGAGCAATATGCCTGAGAGTTATAAAGGTGACTGGGAATCCCGATCGTTCGAGGATGCAAAAGAAAATTTTTATAAAGCAGCAATGTGGGGCATTCAAAGCGGAATGGTCTGGGAAGACCAGCTGATGTCGGCCCGGTCGCTGCTTCTTGATAAATTAATTCCAATTGCCCGTCAGGGACTGGGAAATCTAAATATTAATAAAAATGATATTGATAAGTATCTGTCCGTTATAGAAAAGAGGGCATCGGGCCATTTAACCGGTGCACGATGGATTGTTAAGAGTTACCGGGCATTCAGAAAAAATCACGGCCGGGAGGAATCTACAGTAGCCATCACAGCTATAATGAATAAAATGCGTAAATCGGGTGATCCCGTACATAAATGGAAAGCTGCAAAACCAGGGGATCTGGAAAATATAGAGATTCGCTATGATGTAGTAAGCAATGTGATGAGCACGGATTTGGTTACAGTTTCAGAGAACGATCTGGCCGAGCTTGTGTTAAAGATAATGGACTGGCGAAATATTCGTCATCTGCCGGTAGAAGATCCTGATGGCAAGTTAAAGGGAATTATTACAAAGAAGCGATTGATTAATTATCTTTCCGATCATAAAAATGATCCATTCTCTATTGCCTCGGAAGTAATGAACGATAACCCGGTAACGATTGGCCCAAATGCTGATTTAAAATATGCGATGTTGCTGATGCTGGATCATAAAATCAGCAGTCTTCCCGTGGTTGAAAACAATCGGCTGGTAGGTATCCTAACAGAAAAAGATACCAATGAAGTATGGAAAAAGATTAAGAAATCAGATGATTCAGGATACAGAACTGGAAAATAAGGAGAAGATTAGTTCAAACAGAATTCAGATGGTTCATTCCGGTGAAACGGATGTACCGGTAATTGTACTATTTGTAGGTATTCACGGAAATGAAACGGCAGGGGTCACTGCTATCGAAAATATTTTAAATGAATATCTGCAGGATGCAAAAGAACTGAAAGGCACTCTATATACAATAAAGGGAAATGTTGAAGCTCTCCATCAGGGAGTAAGATACATCGATACAGATCTGAACCGGTTGTGGGAGGTTTTTGATACCGACAGGGATTATTCGGATTCAGTAAAAAATACCGGCAATACACCAGTTGAATATCTGGAAAGCCTGCAAATCAAATCGTCTGTAGAAGAAATTCTTGAAAAACATGGTCGGGATAAGAATCAGATTATTTTTGCTGATTTACATACGACATCATCAGAGAGTTGTGCTTTTATTCTATTGAATGATACACTCGCGAATCGTAAAATTGCCCGTAAGTTTCCTGTTCCTCAAATTCTTGGAATAGAAGAAAATATCCATGGCACAATTTTGAGTTACATAAACAATCTTGGGTATAGGGCAATAGGATTTGAAGCCGGGGCACATACAGCAAAAGAATCGGTTAAACGCAGTGAGGCTTTCATCTATCTGTTGCTTCATCACACCGGATTATTATCCCTTGATAGAGAAAAAATTAAGAAGATTGAAAAGGAAATTAAGACGCATGCTACTGTCCCGGCAACCTATTTTGAAGTAAAATATCATCATTATATCGATGATCCGGCAAACTTTAACATGATGCCGGGATTTCAAAATTTTGACAGGGTGGAAAAAGATACACCTTTGGCCTATGATAAAGGCGAACTCATTAGGGCTCCGGTGTCTGGCAGAATTTTTATGCCGCTATATCAGAAAAAAGGGAACGATGGTTTTTTGATACTTGATGAGGTATCCCCTTTCTGGCTTACACTGTCTTCATGGATCAGGAATAGTTCTGTACACGGATTACTCAAATATCTTCCTGGCGTGAAAAAAATTAACCGGCAGATTTATGAAGTCGACCGGCAGATAGCACTTTTCCTTGTAAAAGAGATTTTCCATTTGTTAGGATACAGGGTTATTGAAAAAAACGACGAAACCTATATTTGCTACAGGCGTTAATTTTACTTTTGATTAATCACCGCTATCTTTAGCCGGAGATGTTACTCCTATTTAAAATCTCTTATCTTATATCTAAACACGCATGCTTGATTTTCGTTTTGTTGATGGAACGCGGCTGACCTCAGTTATTGAAGCTTTAATATTTTCGAGCCCCGAACCGATTGGGTGGGAAAAACTATCTGATATAGTGCAGGAGAGCGAAGAGGAACTAACAATAGATGAAGAGACTCTTAAACGTATTGTCTCCCGCCTGAATGAGCGGTACGAGGAAAATGATCTTGCGTTCAGAATAGAAGCATCAGGTGGGGGATACACATTTGTAACCCAGCCCCGTTATCATCCGTGGCTGAGCATTTTTCAGCATGAGAATTCGTATCGAAAACTATCACAATCGGCAACAGAAACGTTGGCAATTGTAGCCTATCGGCAACCTATTACGAAGCCCGAGGTGGATCAGATACGTGGTGTTGATTCGGGTTATATGCTTCGCCAGCTGCTCGAAAAAATGCTTGTTAAAGTATCAGGCCGCGCCAACTCACCTGGTAAGCCCCTGCTCTATAAAACCACAAAAAGTTTCCTGAAACACTTTGGGATTAACTCTGTTGATGAACTTCCCAAACCCCGCGAGATAGATGAGATCCTGAAAGATGACGATATGGCTGATCACCGCCGCCTGCTGATGGAACGCCAAATGGAACTGGAGGATGAAGAAGCCCGGCAGATGTTTGATGAGTTTACGGATAAGAGAGATGAAAAATTAAACGATCAGGAGAACAGATCGGTGAATGGTGCGGGAAAAAAGCAGGATAATAAAAATCCTGACGATGACGATGGTAGCGATCATAATTCAGTTTAATTTCCACTGGATAAGTGCAGTACAAACCAACAGTCTGACAATACCCAACAAATTCTGCAGTGTTGTTGAATGAGTTATCAGATGCTTATTTCCATCCTTTCGACTAAAATAGTCATTTGTCAAATTTACAAACTGATTACTGGCCAATGTCAATTTCTCCCGCGTTAGGCTTTTTCCATTGATATATCCAAATTTAGTGTGTACATTTATACACACTAAATTCACACTCAAACATTATATCAGAAATGCCCGATAAAAGTGTAACAGCATCAGTATTGTGGGATCGTTTCGGGATAGGCGTATCAGGAATCTGCGTCATACATTGCCTCATTTTTCCTGTTTTGATCTCAATTCTTCCCTTATCTACTTTTTTACCTGTGATGCATGAGTGGGCGCATCCGATTTTTGTTCTAAGTATTGTGCCCATTATCTATTTTGCTTCCCGGCGCAGCCACTACGATTTTACTATCACTGCATTTCTTGTTACAGGTTTTCTTTTAGTATTATTCGGTTGGCTGCTGGGCCACTACTGGCTTGGGATTTGGTTTGAAACATATTCGACGGTATTGGGAAGCGGCCTGCTGATTGCCGGTCACTGGATGAATTACCTGCACCATCAAAAGTGTACAAACCACAACCATAAGCATCATCCTGTCGAAGAAAACATCAATCAGTAAATTGAAATGAAACGACTCAATTTTACACTCGACGATGACACTGTGAAGCTGCTGGATCGTCTTGCAAAAAAGTTTTATAAAGGCAATAAATCCCAAACGGTGCGGGCTGCGCTCGAAAGTCTTGCCGCTCACCAGGGGCACGATGGATGGGTGATTACAGGATACACGCCAACAAGAGCAGATTATGATGTAAACTGCCATAGTTGTGGGAGTGAACAGAATGAGGGGAATGTGTTATTCAAGCCGGTATTTGAGAGAGGAAGTAGTCCGGCTGCTATCCAAAATATTCCAAGTGAAGATTGGGTTGAATGTCCGTCTTGTTTGGAAAGCAAACAGACTTAAACCTTATCATATATTACCTGGTTGGCCATACCTGGGTACTCCATAAACTGAATTCTATTCTTCAGAATCTAAACAGATCCTGATTTTTACAGCACCTTCTCCATTTTTCAAATAGAAATGTGTGAACTTCCTGGCTGTTATGTTGTGGATTTAACCTGAGAAGAATAAATG
>CAYOLE010000053.1:9522-16463 GCA_964404705.1 uncultured Rhodohalobacter sp.
AATGTGTGAACTTCCTGGCTGTTATGTTGTGGATTTAACCTGAGAAGAATAAATGTCTTTATCAGTGAAATAAAATATTTAGCTTAGCCTAAATATTATCTATATTTGGCTAAACACACATTTTACTGATAGCGTCATGAAATTTTCAATTACATGGATGGTGCTTCTGTATTCATTTACAGGAATGTTGTACGCAAACAGCAACGATACTCTTCGGGGTGAAGTTATTCAATCAGCCACTAATGAGCCTATTCCCGGTGCATCGGTGTTAATTGAGGAGCTGAACCGGGGCGCTGCAACCGATGCCGATGGTCAGTTTGAAATACCAGGCATTCCTGCCGGAACTTACACACTGGTGGTACGGTCAGTAGGATATGAAACCATTCAACTTGAATACAATCACCCAACAGATGAATTGCTCACTATAGAGCTGCGAACAGGAATGGTCAGGGGCGAAGATGTAATTGTAACCAGCTCACCTATCGGGCGAAACATTCAGTATCAGCCGGCGCAGGCTCTCAATGCAGAAATGCTGCAACAAAAAGCAGCCCCCAGTCTGGGTGAAATGCTGGATGGTTCACCTGGTGTTACGACAAGATCTTTCGGTTCGGCACCGGCGCGGCCGGTCATTCGAGGATTTGACGGTGACCGTGTTCTGGTGATGCAAAACGGTGAACGCATGGGAGACTTATCTGGGACAGCTGTAGATCATGCAGTTGCACTCGATCCCCTTGCGATGGATCGAGTGGAAGTGGTTCGAGGGCCGGCCAGCCTGCTGTACGGTTCCAGTGCCATTGGCGGTGTAGTGAATATGTTCAGCAACGATATGCCCCGGGAATGGGAGAAGGGAACAAGCTCAACCGTTGCATCTCATGTAGCAACAGTGAACAAAATGGGGGCGGGACTGGTACGTACTCAGTTTGGCAGTGACAATTTTGCGGCCACCGGCAGAATGATTTACAGGAACGGTGGGGATTTGATGACACCCGAAGGCCGGCTCCCGGACACGGCCATCAATAACTTAAGCTATGGCGGGGGTTTGGGATATCGCTCTGAAACATTTGAATCAGGCCTTGCATTTTCTGGGATGGACTACACCTATGGTTTGCCCGAAGCAATTGATGACCTGAATGAATCGATTGAGATCAGGATGAACCGCTATAATATTCAAAGCATTTCCACGCTGAAAATGGAACGCTTTTTCGATAACGCAGAGCTTCGGATTCATTATAGTGATTACGGCCACGATGAATTCGGAATTGAGCGTTTGCAGGTTGGACTGATCGAAGAGGAACTGGAGATCAGTTTTGACCAGCAAACAATTAGCAGTTCCCTGGTACTTCGTCACCGTCCTGTTGGATCATTCGAAGGCGCTTTGGGATTTAGCTTTAACCGATCGCGTATTGCTGTGGGCGGCCTCGATGCTCTGACCCCCGATGCCGAAGGATACTTTATGGCCGGTTACATTTATGAAGAGATAGGTTTGAGTGATGACTTTACACTTAAATCCGGAATGAGGATGGAGTGGAAAGAGACATTTGTAAATACCAATGAATTGTTCCAGGATGCAAGTGATTTTAAGGACCGCAGTGATCTCATTTTTTCCGGAGCACTCGGGCTTAACTATTCACCATCTGTACACTGGACGGCAGGTATCCAGCTGGCCCGCGCCTACCGTACACCCACAATAGAAGAGCTTTACTCTTTTGCTCCGCATGCAGCCGCCGGTTCATTTGATATCGGCGACCCCACATTGCAGAATGAGTTCAGTATTGGAACAGACGCATTTATTGAGTATAAAGATGACAGGCTGCAAACACAGCTCTCCCTGTTTGCAAACCGAATTGATAATTTTGTAGATTTTGCTCCTACCGGCGAAACTCATCAACCATCCGGATTACCTTTTTTTGAATATGTCTCAAAAGATGCCATTCTCTACGGGTTTGAACTCAGTTCAAATATTGCTTTTTCCGATGTTCTTAGCGGAGCGGTGGGCTTTGATTATGTTCGCGGTCATGAACACACTGGTGAACAACAGAACCTTACATTCATGCCGCCTTTCCGCACACATCTTCAGCTTATGTATGATAACGGCACCATCTGGGCAGGCCCCAGGCTGCGAATTGTAAACAAGCAGGAAAAAGTGGCTCCCAATGAAGATCCAACACCCGGTTACCTGCTGATTGGGACCGATGCGGGATATCGTTTTGGCCATGGATTTACCCTGAGCCTGCGTTTGGATAACCTGTTGAATGAAAGATACCGGGATCACCTCAGCCGTGTTGAAAACCGGGATGCCCCCATGCCGGGAAGAAATCTGAATGCGATGGTGAGATGGGAGTTTTGATAGTATCTGGAATAAAGGTGTTGTCAGGTCGCACTCTAACCAATTCTTAGCATAAACAGCGCTGATTGATATTCACATCCACCGAAATTATCCGCCGGATCAGAGGTTCTCCAAACGTCTGTCCGGTGAGTTTAGCGGGGCCTGGCATCTGATAAGTAAATAACGTCAATGTGTTATGCATCTCTGTCAATGATAATAATTAGTATCAATAGCATCCCAATATCACAAAACTGTTGACATCCATCCAATTTCACGGTACCATTGTGCTGCAACAGGTTCGCGTCTGCCCACGGGCGGACGGGATGAAAAGGGAATTCGGTGAAAAACCGAAACTATCCCCGTAGCTGTAAGCTCCATCAAAACCTTCAGTACTCTTTGCCACTGTCCACATCAACGTGACGGGAAGGCTGCTGAAGCGGAGTAAGTCAGAAGACCTGCCTGTTAGCAACTAATATTCAGGCTTTCGGAGGAAAAGCCGGGAATGTGGAACTGTTCTATCTCGTTGATTTTGCACGGGATTTGAAATAAGTACACCTTTCTATTTTTTCTCGAAAGCTCATCGGTTAATCAAAAAAAATAAATAAACCATGAGCAAATTATACATACTTCTTTTCGGTGCATTGTTGTGTGCCTCAGAGATACAGGCACAGCCATCACCCCATACGCAATCAGAAACAGCAATTTCTGACACACTTGAGCTCGATCAGGTTGTTGTTACTGCTTCAAAAATGCCCTTAACTCAACGGGAAACCACCAAACCGGTTATTGTGATCGACCGGCAGGAAATTGAACGTAACAGCGGAAGAGATCTGTCACAAATTTTGAATCAGCAGAGCGGCATCCGTGTTAACGATGCCTACGGTGCTCCATCCAATGGCAGAATTCTATACATGCAGGGAGCGGCCGCTCAAAATACACTCATCCTTTTGGATGGACTGCCGATCAGCGATCCGTCAGGTGTGGGAGGACTTTTTGATCTCAGGCTTCTACCTACCAATAACCTGGAGCGGATAGAAATCATAAAGGGAAGTCAGTCTACTTTATACGGAACGGATGCTATTGCCGGCGTTGTAAATCTTATTACACAAAGCGGGGGTGAGGAACGTGTAAGTGGTACGGGTGCCGTATCATATGGAACTTACAATTCATTTAATGGAAATATTGGTGTCAATGGAACAGCAAATAATGTCGGGTATAAACTAAATTACAATCGCGAAACGAGCGATGGATTTAGCGCTGCCAGAGATCCTGAAGATACCGGTACATTTGGTAAAGACGGGTACATAATGGATGCGTTCTACGGCAAACTGGATGTTGGAATTTCAGAGAGTTTTACAGTTTCACCATTTTTGAATTATTCTCAAAACGAAGGTGAATACGACGAGGGATCATTTCAGGATGCAGATAATGACTATTCGCTTGAGCTGCTGAATCCGGGAATTCAGGCTGTGTACAACAGCGGGCCGCTACGGGTAAATGGGGGATATAATTTTTCCCGCACCCAACGATCGTTTGAATCGCAATTTGGAGTAAATGAATTTGAAGGAAAGTTACATAACGCCGACATTTTTGGTAATTACCAGGTTGGAAACAATTTACAGGTATTGGCAGGTTTCAATTTTCAGGACTTTAACATCCCCGGTGATGAAGACGAGGCTGTAGAGCCGGAGCGCGACGCTCAAATTTTGAGCCCGTATGCTACATTCTATATAAAGAACCTGAACGGATTCAGTACAGAGATAGGATACAGGCTGAACAATCACTCAGAGTATGGAAATAATTCAACATTTAGCTTTGCGCCGGCATATCAACCTGCCAAACAGGTTAAGTTCTTTGGTTCTATAAGTACAGGATTCAAAGCGCCGACTCTTGATGAACTGTTTGGCCCGTTCGGAGCAAATCCTGATCTGGATCCTCAACAAAGTCTCTACTACAATTTGGGCGTAGAATCCTATATGCTGGATCAGTCGGTGAAGCTGAGTGTTCAATACTTTAACCGGGAAATTGATGACCTGATTATATATTCTGCTATGGGATACATCAACCGCGATAAACAGAATGATTATGGGATTGAAGTATCAGCAGACTGGTTGATCAATAACCGTGTTAGAACCGGAGTGTGGTATAATTATATTGATGGAGAGATCTCAACAGTTGATATCGACAATAACGAAATTATACAGAGTAACCTTATTCGAAGGCCCACAAACAGTTTTGGATTTAATGCTGGTTTAAGTGTTACGGATCAGCTCTATGTACGTGTGGACGGAGAGTATAATGGTGAACGCTCGGACATCTTTTTCAATCCGGATACCTTTGAACAGGAGGATGTTATGCTGGATTCTTATACATTGGTGAATCTGTACACAGAATATACACTTTTTGAAAACCGCCTTGCTTTATTTGGTGATGTGAAAAACCTGTTTAACACCGATTTTACAGAAGTGTACGGATTTAATACAACCGGTACTGCTGTTAAAGCCGGAGCCCGCTTTAATTTTTGACAGATATGAATACACCCAAAACAGTTTTCCATTGGAGCGGCGGAAAAGACAGCTCACTGGCTCTTCATTTGATGCTGAAAAGTAAAGAGTATCAAATTGACCGGTTGCTTACGTCCGTCGACAGGGAGCAAAACCGGGTGACAATGCATGGAGTTCGAAAGGAATTGATTAAAAGGCAAGCTGTTAGTATGGGTTTGCCTATTACAATTCTTCAGCTTCCGGATCAGCCGGATATGGAGGAATATAACCGGCTGATGACGGAACAAATGCAACAACTGAAAAAAGAAGGAATTACACACGCCGCGTTCGGGGATATCTTCCTGGAGGATCTTAAAATCTACAGGGAAAAACAGATGGAAAAAGCAGGTCTTCAACCCATATTTCCTATCTGGAAACAGAATACAGAAGTACTGATCCGGAGGTTTATTGATGATGGATTTAAAGCCATTGTAGTTTCTGTTCAGGCAGATAAACTTGGCAAAGAATTTGCTGGCCGAGAGATCAATCCCCGGTTTCTGAAAGATTTACCGGATAATGTAGATCCATGTGGCGAAAACGGCGAGTTTCACACCTTTGTGTTCGACGGGCCCATTTTTTCAAATCCAATACCGGTGAAAAAAGGCGAAATTGTGTTCAGGGAATATGATGCACCAGGGAGTAAAAGTTCAGCCGGGAATACATCACAAAAAATGGGTTTTTGGTACTGTGATTTACTGCAGAATTAAGAAGCCAGGGACTCAGATGTATGGTTTCAGGAAAATATCGTCTCCTAATCACGAAAGAAAAGCCCTGATTTATCGCACCTGATTCGTACTTTTAGATCACTTTAATCAATCTCAATTTAGCTTAACATTCAGGAATGAAAATAACTTCTTTATTATGTTTCTTATGGGTGATAGGCTCTGCGGCGATAGCCCAGTCATTTACTGAATCGAAGGAAGAATCAGATGCTGTCCGCGAAACAGTTATGACTCTGTTTGATGGAATGGAGGCTGCTGATGGTGACATTCTGAGATCGGTTTTGTATCAAAATGCCACTCTGCATACGGTCAGTTCAAATGAAATGGGTGCAGAACTGGCAGAGACGCCCATTGAAAAGTTTATAGAGTCTGTGGATGGTGCTGAACCGGGCACTTTAATAGAGCAGATACTCTACATATCTGTTAATGTTGATGGTGACCTGGCATCGGCATGGATGGATTACCGTTTCTACCTTGGAGATGAATTCAGCCACTGCGGGGTAAACAGCATGAACCTGATTAAAAAAGATGGGAACTGGAGAATTATTTCGATTGTGGACACCCGCAACAGAGAAGACTGTTGATGATGTTCAGAGATAAATCCCCCATGGAGGGGATAAAAAAACGCGAAGAGCGTTTTTTCCGGGGGTGTTCCTGGTAAGCAACGATTTAAGAATGAACCATATAAAATCAACGCTATTCAGGAAAGGGGATATATACGCTATCCGCCACTTAGTCTCTCATCAAATGAAAATGGCTGAATACTTTTAATTGTAATCTGTCCAAACCCGGGATGCCCCGGATTAATCAGAATATTGGTTTCATCCGGTATGATGGATGAAGGGACTTTCAGTATACACGTCTTATCCTGATCCACCCACTCTTTCCCAAATTCACGGCACACGGGGTAGCCTTCTGGCTTGTGCCAGTTTTCTGGTAGTTCATCAACAGTGATAGAATCAAACCTCAGTTTATCAGGAATCGCGATTTCAATCAGGCGAAAATTTGCATTGAATCCTTCACCTGAGCGGTGAACCAGGTTTTCGAGACAGGCCAGGGCAGTGGAGCTTGCGGTGTAAATGACCTTAACATGACGCGGATTCCATCGGGCAGGGTAACCTGAAGCGGTAAGTTTATTTGCCCATTTCGCCGTTGTAATCCGGTATACGATCATAACGGCACCGGTTATGCTAACGCACCATGCTCGATTCGGCGCAGCTCATCCATGATGAGATCGATGCCGCCCGGGGTTTGAAGATATTTGAGCGGAATTTGATTGCCCAGCCCGATTGCGGGCTTACGCAGCCACCGGTTAAACGACTCCAGCTCGCCGAATACATCTTCCGCTTT
>CAYOLE010000054.1:0-2414 GCA_964404705.1 uncultured Rhodohalobacter sp.
TCCATTAGTGCTGGCTTCCACTTTTGCAGGCTCTTTCTTTTCTTCGTCATCTTCATCTTTCCCCTCATCTTCAGCTTCAGTAGCATCATCTTTACTCTCTTTTTTCTTCTCTTCACTACCATTATCAGACGATTCATCAGGAGCGCCTCCCTCTGTATCAATTATGGCAATTGCCTGACCTACCTCCACAGTTTCATCTGCCTCAACCAAAATTTCAACAAGCGTACCGGCTTCTGGTGAGGGAACTTCTGTATCAACCTTATCGGTGGCAATTTCCAAAAGTGTTTCATCTACCTCGACGGTATCTCCCACGTTTTTCATCCATTCAATAACTGTCCCTTCCATTACCGATTCGCCCATCTGGGGCATCACCACTTCGACCTTTGCCATGGTATATTTTTACTTTAACGTGTTTTTAAAAACCTGATGTTTGATGTTCTTTTTACCGGTATGAAAGATCAGAATAATCGGGTTTAGATCAAAATAGATGCTAATGGCTTTTGTAAGATAAAAAGTTTCCTTTTCAGGCCATTACAGCCCTCTTCTACTTATCATGGAAGCGCTTCTGCTTAAATTCTGCTTTAATGATTAGCTAACGTGCATGTTAAATCTTATGACACACCATTAATCAGAGCGAGTACTTATATAAGTTACTTCTGATAACCCTGCATGAAAAGTAGTGCTCAATTATTATATTCTGTCTCCGTTCCCAGTTGCCGGCCTGTGCCAACCATTATATGAGCCCACGGTTTGCCTGCATCCATCAGCCACGGAGCTCCCTCGCTAACCGGTGATTCTGACAATCCTGAGGATTCAACCGTAGCATAGGGTATGTAAACTACATAAAGCGGACGTGCAGATTTCAGAGTATGAGTGGAATAATCCCAGGCGTCCTCATCACCGGTGAGTGAATAGAGCGACATCGGCTTTTCAGGCATTTGAAGAATACCTTCCTCAATCTCCTGTTGCCGCATCTCCTGAGCTTCATCTCCTGACAAGCCTTTTGCGCTAAGCTCCCGTCCTCTTTTCATAAATGGCTCAAGATCTTTATGATAACAGGCTGTATGAAACCGGTCATCGCCCGGCGCATCTGCAAGGCAAATCAGATCATTAGTTCCCTCCCTTAATATCACTAATTCTTCATTTTGGTTATATCCAAGAACTTTCGCGTCTTCCTGCATATGTGCAGGAGCAGGGCTTACTGCTGCAGGTATCTGCTGTGCTTCTGTTGGAATATCTGTTTGGGCACTCAGGATAGCCGGTACCATCATGAATAGAAGTAATGAGAGGTTGATAAATTTCATAAATCTCCTGTTTGTTGATATAATTTTAATTTTTAACTGATAGTTAAGGTAATTCGTCAAATTCAGGATCTGAAATCCTGGATGACAAAAACGGAGGTGGTAAGAAAAACACTGTTTTTTCTTTCAAGGCTGAAGGGGTCTTACCTGAATATCCGTATAGTGAAAGTTTTTCGGGCACTTCAACATATGTACCACCGATACAGCAAGGTCTTCAGGCAGCAGTTTGTTTTTATTGGACTCTGAAAAACCGGTATCCACCGATCCGGGAGACAGGCAGGATACTTTTACGCCAAAATCCCGTAACTCCTTGTGCATTGATTCTGTGATCCCCACCACCGCATATTTGGTGCCGCAGTAGGCGCTCATGCCAGCAATGCCATTCGTGCCAGCTCCCGAACCTATGTTTATAATATGTCCCTCTTCCAGCTTCTTCATGGAGGGGATTACCCGCTTTGAAACATAAAAAATACCATGCACATTCAGGTCGAACAGATAGCGCCAGCGGTCTGACGGCATCTCTTCCATCACTCCATAATATCCCACGCCGGCATTATTTATCAAAATCGGGATCTCATCACCTAACTTATCTGCAGTTTTTTTCCACGCATTTTCAACAGATTCCTCCCGTGTTAAATCTGTCTCAATATGAGTGTAAAGATCATCACTATACTTTTCTGGTGGATTCCGGCTCCATCCGGCCACTGAAACTCCTTCATTTATAAGCGCTTTTGAAATTGCCAGCCCTATTCCCCGGCTGGCTCCGGTAACGATCGCGTTTTTATTCTGAATATTCATTATGAATCCCTTTTTAATTCATTTTATCTTGATTAAAAGTATTTAGAAGATATGGCTTTTTAAAGAACCGGATTCACCGATTATTCACGAAGAGATTTTATATTAATAACTTCCTAAACTATTGATTCATACAAAACGATTGTTCAAATGGTTTTGGTTTTTGAATTCTCGCAGATTTCCACAGCGGGTATTGCAGAATTGTGCTGAATAACGACAGGTTTGGACAAAAAATCATCCGCAAAATTCAGCGGGTAACTCGGCGAGAAAACAAAGAGGATTGATTTTTGAACATGTTAGCCAATCCGTCTATATATT
>CAYOLE010000054.1:2514-6618 GCA_964404705.1 uncultured Rhodohalobacter sp.
CGAGAAAACAAAGAGGATTGATTTTTGAACATGTTAGCCAATCCGTCTATATATTGGATAAATACAGGTTTTTCCCAATTTTAAAAAACGGTTAGGACGCTATTGATTTGATATGCGAATTTTAACGTCGTACCCAATAACAGACGGCTAATAATTCTTTAAACAACTCTTGAGGAATCTTTGAATCAAAAGAAGCGAAGACACATTGTTATAGTAGGAGGAGGGTTTGGTGGAATTGCCACAGCCAAAAAGCTGCGTAAGGCGGATGCAGACATAACCCTGATCGATAAAACAAATCATCACCTTTTTCAGCCTTTGCTCTACCAGGTAGCCACTGCAGCATTATCGCCGGGAGATATTGCCGCTCCTATTCGGGCTATTGTCGGTAAATATTCTAATGTGAAAGTAGTACTGGGTGAAGTGGAAAAGGTTCAGGCTGATGATAAAAAGCTTGTGCTGAATAATGGACAGACAATCAGCTACGATCAGCTGGTACTGGCACCCGGTTCTCAGTATAACTACTTTGGAAATGATGAGTGGGAGAAGCATGCTCCCGGTCTTAAATCTATTGGAGATGCCCTTCGAGTGCGGGAACGAATTTTATTATCGCTCGAAAAAGCAGAGCAGATCGATGATCCTAAACGTCGAGAGCCTTTCCTCACGTTTGTGGTGATAGGAGGCGGCCCTACCGGTGTAGAAATGGCCGGGGCAATCGCTGAAATTGCAAAGCGTAATATGATGCGCGATTATAAAAATATTAGTCCGAATGAAGTGCGAATTTTTCTCGTAGAAGCTGCACCTGCTATATTAAACGGCTACGATAAATCCCTTTCAGAAAAAGCAAGGAAAATGCTGGAAGGAATGGGTGTTCGGGTACTTCTTAGTACACCTGTTACAAATATTGAGAAAAACAGTGTCTCTTTTTCAGAAGACAGTATCAAAACACCTAATATTATCTGGGCAGCAGGCGTAGCTGCCTCTCCTCTGCTTTCCACTCTTAATGCCGAACAAGATCCTGCCGGCCGGGTGAAAGTAAACTGTGACCTAAGTGTTTCGAAAAATCCTGATATATTTGTTATTGGTGATGCTGCATACCTTGAAGATGAAAATGGAATCCCGCTGCCGGCTCTCGCCCCCGTGGCACTTCAGCAGGGAGAATTTGTAGGGAAACTGCTTAGAGAGGATAATCGTAAACAAGATCATGCCAAATCATTTAAATATGTTGATAAAGGTACCATGGCCACTATCGGCCGGGCTAAAGCCATTGCAGAGATCAGGGGTTTTAAGCTCAGTGGCTTTATTGCATGGCTTATGTGGTCTTTTGTCCACATCCTTTTCCTGATCGGATTTCGGAACCGATTCAGAGTATTTGCCGAGTGGACCTGGTACTATTTTACATTTAAACGGGGTGTAAGGCTGATTACCGATCGACCCGTTTAACCTGGTGCTTGAGTATGCAAGCCCAGAAATGGTAATCATCAGGTGAAATTCCACTGGCAGTTTTGAAATTCAAATTATGCTGTACCTTTTACGGAACTCTCCTGGATCAGAGAGATATATGATACCGGGGAAACCAATGAGGGATAACTTCTGTTAGAAATCACCTAAACCATTTTGAGAGGGTTGTAACGGTATGAAAATCGGTGCTGTAATCAATAAAGCTTCCGGTACACTGTCGCCTGAAAAGACTGAACAACGTCTTGAAGAGATAAAGAAACACCTTGAGAACCGGGTTTCCCCGGATTGTCTTGCTATCGTTTCCGGGAACCAGGTCGAGCAAGAGATTGAACGTATAATAGAGAATGGAATAAACGTTCTTGTCATCGGGGGGGGAGATGGATCTGTCAGTACTGCTGCACAACATGTGGCAAACAAGGAAATATCACTGCTTGTGCTCGCTCTTGGCACCAGAAACAATTTTGCCAGAGATGCAGGAATTCCCCTGGATCCGGTAGAGGCGATCCATCTTCTTGATCAAATGAATGTAAAGCAGGTGGACCTGGGCATGGTAAATAGTCATATATTTATCAACAATTCTTCAATCGGGATCTATCCTCAAATAGTAAAGGAGCGGGAGGAAAAAACTGATAACCACGGATGGTCCAAATGGAGAGCTCAAATAACAGCTACATATAGCGTTCTGAAGCGCCTGCCTCGAATGTGGATAAAAGTAGAGGGGAAAAAAGTCAGAAAAAGAAGGTTTACACCTTTTTTATTTATAGGAAACAATGAATATGGAGGAATGAGCAATTCCGATTTCTCACGGGCTTCTATCAGCGGCGGTAAGCTTTGGCTTTGCATGGCGCAATCATCTGGATTTAAATCACTGTTGCTTATGGTTTGGCAAATTTTATTGAAGGGTGTACATAAAACGGAAAACCTTGAGATACAGCTCTTATCAGAAGCTACCGTGAAACCCTGGAAAAGAAAAGTAAGAGTAGCCATTGATGGAGAGAATCATGATTTATATACGCCGCTTAAATTTAAAATTTTAAAGAAAAGTTTACGTCTGGTGGTACCATGAAAACAATAGCGCATATTTCTGACCTGCATTTTGGAACAGTAGATCTTGAAGTGGCTGACGGTCTTGTTGCCGATCTTGAGCGTATGCAGCCGCTTTTATTGATTAACAGCGGAGATTTTACCCAGCGTGCCCGGCGTGTACAGTTCCGTGCAGCAGCAGAATACATGAAACGCCTGCCACAGCCGCAAATAAGCGTACCGGGAAATCACGATATCCCCCTGTTTGATGTAGTTCGCCGCTTCCTTAGTCCCTTGAATCGCTATAAGGCTTATATTACAAATAAGATGTTCCCACAATTTGTAGATGATGACCTCACAGTACTGGGCATCAACACCGCACGGTCGCTAACATGGAAAAGCGGGCGGATTTCAAAAGATCAAATTGAAGAAATGGAACGGATACTTTCCGATCTCCCGGCATCAAATTTTAAGATCGTAGTTACTCATCATCCTTTTATACCACCACCCGGCCAGGAAGATACGGGAGTGGATCTGGTAGGGCGTGCCGCACGTGCTCTTGAGGTGTTTGAACGATGTGAGGTTGACCTTCTGCTTGCAGGGCATCTTCATCATGGGTACACCGGTGATATTCGTACCTTTTATCCATCTTCGAACCGTTCCATTATAGTGGCTCAGGCCGGTACTGCAATATCTGATCGCGTACGCCATGAACCCAATGGTTATAATATTATCCGGCTGAATGATGAACGTATAGAAATTGAAGTGAGGCGATGGAATGAATCGAATAAATCATTCGCTGAGGCAAGCGTTGTAGTTTTCTTGTTAGAAGATGGAAAATGGCTTCCGCAACCGGAAGAAGACACACCCGGGCCGGTGCCTTAGTGAAAAACTTCACTGCCCACGGAAAAACTGACCGCAGTGATTGATACTTGCAATGCAACAGGCAAATAGAATAAAGGCTGGCCAAAAATTGAGGCAAATGAAAAAGAAAAGTTTAAAACGTCTGCTGAAAAAAGCAGATGAACTGAATATTGAAACAGTGCAGCGCCACATTTTTCTTTGTGCGGATCAAACTAATCCCAAATGCTGCAAATATGAGGCTGGACTGGAATCGTGGAACTATCTTAAAACCCGGCTAAAAGAATTAAACATGGATGGTGAGAATGGCATTTATCGAACCAAGGCAAACTGCTTACGGGTTTGCAAACGCGGCCCGATTGCCGTGGTATACCCCGAAGGTACGTGGTATCATTCCTGCACACCCGACGTTCTGGAACTGATAATCCAGGATCACCTGATTGGAGGAAATCCGGTGGAAGAATTTGTGTTTGCCGAAAACTCACTGAATCTATCTTAGATGCTGATATCACTCCTCATCAGTAGTACTTATAGAAAATTTCTTACAAGCAAATAATCATATTCCTTACAAAATATTCTTGCAAATATTATTATACTTCAGGTGAGTCAAAGTTCTTTCCCATAATGAAATTCAGAGCACAGTTTAAAACATTACTACGGTAATGATTTGAGCAGATCAGGAAAAATGTCCGCTGATTTATTATCACTTTCTTTAAAAATGAAAGTATAATTGTGCTCCGGTTCAATTTATTTAATGGAAAT
>CAYOLE010000054.1:6718-16132 GCA_964404705.1 uncultured Rhodohalobacter sp.
TAAGTTAGCCACACACATTAAGCTTCAGCCAATTGGGTTTCAAATAAAATGGTTAATCTCAATCGCTGATCGACCACTGTATTACGAAGCGAATCGAGATTTTCATCCGGGTAAGGTTCGCTGTTTGATATCTCCAGGCAGAGATCCATTCCTTTTTCAAGGTTGTTTCTCATTTTGCCAAGTTTTCTCCACTGCTGTTTATCAGCCGGGCTGATCTGTTCTGCCCGTTCACTGATATAATCCACATACATGACCAGCTCCTTGGCAAACATGTGAGGACGCTTTTCCGATACCAGAGTTTCCCCCCGCCCATAGATATGAGTCACCATCTCGTCAAGTGAATATTGCCTGTCGAACCAGGCAATATTAGGTCCGGGACAAATAGCCTGGCGGCCATAGGATGGTTTCATAATTCCGAGGCGAATTAGTGAACCTGTGCCCAGGTTTGTACAGAGACAGGTTTTTTCCATCACGCTGTTTTTCTGTTTCTTTTTTTTATCCAGCGGAAGATCGCTCTCTTCAATCTGGTTAATCTTCAGAATTTGATATTCTGCCGAAGCGGTACAGATCGGGTTTTCAGTAAATTCGGTGTTAGACACCAAAAATCCCTTCGGACATTTTGAACCCGGCTTACCCTTGTCAACCAGCGCTTTAGTATGAATTTCGGAGCCCGATCCCCGAACATTGTTAAATGGCACACCCAGCGGGGACACATTGCTCAGGTAAAGTTCTTTTTCGCCCGCACTAGCCAGAATATTAGACGTAAAATCATCCACACAGGTTGCTTCAGGTACCAGCAAGAACGGACTTCCCCAGCCGGTACCATCCATTTCAAATTCTTCGAGCAGTCGTCTCATCTCTCCATTTGTTCCAATACCGCCCTGTACCGTAATCTTTGGTGTCAGTTCTTCATCAGACAACTCCGGATAATCCCGGCCTTCAGATTCATAATAACTTTTTATCATGGGCTGAAACGTCTCCACCAGCTGATCGCGTTTATCCCGGAATTCTTGTAAGAGCACAGGCATAAGATGGCCATCAGAAGCAAATGCATGACCCCCGCAATTCAGACCGGACTCGATGCGAAACTCTGCAACTTCAAGTCCTTTTTTTGCCAGAAACTTCCCCTGGATCAGGGCTGATCGAAAATCACTTACCTTAAGAATTATCGATTTTTTTATTTTTCCGGCTGAATCACGATAAAAGTCCTGGAATTCTGATATATAGCTGTACAGGCGCGGGTTGAATCCTGCCGAAAGTACCAGGCTTGACGAGAGGTTACAATTCGCAAATCCTCGGAGTGCTGCACTTGCATCACTAAACTCCGAACTCATCGGCTGATCATTCTTATCCATACGCAATGCATCAACCTTTGCCATGATGTTTACATCAATTGAGCCCGGTCTTATCCGCTCAGTAAGATCGTTCATAAGTTTTTTTCTAATCTCACTGCCGGAAATGGACTCGATAAACCTATAGGCGTTTTTCAATGGATTTGCATCCGGCAACAAATCGAAATAGCGGTCTTTTTCTGTTTCATCAAAGAAAGCCATCTCCTTTAGTTGCTCAAATTTCAGAGTCACAATTTCATTGACTGTATTCAGGTAAGCAGTTATTCTCTTCGCCCGGCCGTCTGTGGCTGACCGGGGAATATTCTTGTACGTCAGATTGAACTCGTTGCAGTAATGCTTCCGGATTTTCTCGCAAAGAAGGTCATCCACTACAGAGATAACTGAATTGATACCGAGATGTGCCACACGGATAGGGCTATCGATCGAATGGCCGGTTCCCATAACCGGGATATGAAACTGGTGCTGGTTTTGATACATGTGTTGTTGATTACATACTATTGTACATACTATTGAATGTAGAATAGTAAAGATAGAACTATATATTATAAAAGACAAAATTGTCTTATTTCTTTTTATGGCTATCGAAAATATCACAATAAAATTTGACTGTGATTAATCGATACAATTCAACATATGCATTACTGAAAGAATGTTTGATCAGGTTTTGTAGGATCGCACAAATATAGCTTCCTGTATAAACTGGATGATAAATAATCCTACTATTTTTTTATTCAACCTTATAATCGTGAGGTTCTCCACGATTGCATTTCAAACAATCCAGTTGCATTCCAAGATGTTTTTTCCTGCCTTCTGGCGTAGTTACCCAGGGGTGCAGCTGCCACGGTGGATTATGTCTGACGTGCTGGTTATGACCGCATGCCAGCTCAGCCACCCAATCGTCCTTATCATCTTTATGATAGCCTGTAATGGCTTGCTTCATGATTCGCTTTTATCAAAATCTTCAATAATCTTTTCAACATTCACCATTTGAATAGCACTTACCGCTGCTTCCATTGCCCCCTCAGCACAGAGTCCACTCATGGAAGCTTCACGAAATCCCTCCCTGGCACTGGCAACGCATTCCCGGCGGATTGCCTCCGCTAATTCTATGTCCCGTATGTTTTTCATAAAGCTCATTTTATCATAGTTATTAATTGCTCTAAAGTTGGGTTCTAAGCTTCTGAAATACTTTTATTATTACACGGGTATTAAATTCTGAATAACTTCGATTCCTTAAATAGGAAAGCCCAGGTGCAATGACGACCTCAGTTCCATCCCCTTCAGCAGCCGGAGTAATTTTGATATAGTAGATCAACCCTTTTCTGTCCCTGAAACTTATCAGACCCAGCCTTCTGTTTTCTCCCACCGGGTCGTACTTTAATTCCCGGATGGTTTCAGGTATGGTGTTTAATATCATCTCTTGATTATGTGGAAATCTTTCGATTATTGGTTCAGCCATGATGAATTTCATTTGTTAATTTGTTTTCAACAAAAAAATATGAAGCCTTGCATCATAAATAAATCCGGAAGTATACTGTCTATTGTCTAGACCATTATTGCCGGCGACAGGGAAGAGACGTATCAATCCGTATAATCATCAGCAGATATTCTCTATTTGATCAATCCCTCTGCGGACGTCATCATATTTACTGCAAGATTTTAATTTATCAATCTGAATAAACTCCTCCATTACTCCAGCTCTTTGATTCGAATATTTCTAAACTCCACACCCTGACCTTCGGCCTGCAACCCAATATATCCTTCAGTTAAAGCTTTCCCATCAACTTTAATATCAGGATCATATCCGTTAGCTACACCACCACCTATCTGGGGTTTTGTATATTCCAGTACCTCTTCTCCATTCACTTTGTGAATCACAAGTGAATCTCTGTGCACAATGAGTTCAGCATCCACCCATTCGTCCCACTTATAGGTATCAGAGGAAGAATTGATGCAGTGCCGCTCATCCATTTCCCCTTCGTAAAATACTTCGGTGCCAGGCGAGCACATATTTCCTGTAGGCCTGGCTACCCCCTCTTCCTCTTCGGCCAGCATTTGATACTCCACGGATATGGGCCAATCCTGTTCCTTCAGAATAGTATGAGGATCCTGGGAGTGGAACATGACGCCGCTGTTTCTGAAAGTGTATTCCGGGGCATCTTCCATCCACTGGTCGGTAAACCTGTATTCGAACTGCAGGTGATAAGAGGAAAAAGGTTCTTTATAAAACAGATGCCCATACCGTTCGTCAAACTCTTCATAATCATCATAATTCACCTGTATCACTCCATCCTTCACCCGAAAAGTATTTGCGTAATTATCACCAGTTTCATGGTGATGGATTTTTACAATCCAGTCGCTGAGGTCTGTTCCGTTAAACAGACTCTGCCACTCTTCATTTTCTGCAGGTTGTGAGTTGGAACCACAGGAGCTAAGAATTACTGCTGCAATCAATACTGTGATGTATTTTACTGCCTTCATAAACTTAAATTTTGTTGCCGGTTTTTTCTCCTTTTTCAGAGGCTTTTCATACCTCTCTTTAGGATAAACAATATATTCTGAACTTTTTGTTATACAAGAATTTATACCAAAACATTTTTCATGCAGATTCTGAGTGTTGTACTAAAATGTAATTATTTCTGAACTCTTCAAATGATCTTCAAGGTGAAAAAAATGGAAGATGCCTCTTAAAGTACCTGAGGGAATTAACGTCGAAAAACGACAGGCTTTTGGGGAAGTTAACACTTCGGGCAGAGTCTCCATGAATTTTTTATAGTGCATTTCCTCAGGAAAAATACGGATTCTGATGTAGTTTAATTCAAGTACTGTAAGGATTAATTTTTTTAAGATTAAATGGGAAAATTTTTCTTGCATAATATTAAAGACTCTTTTATCTTAAATATAAGCTCTTACCAAAGGGCTCTTTTTTGACAAATATTAAAGACATTTTACTCTTAATACTTAATACACATTTAATATATCAGCCTTATGAAATCTATAAATCAATTTCTAATACTAACAGCCAGCTTCTTGTTTTTGAGTTCACTGGCAATTGTAAATGCACAATCAACAGAATTCACTCTTGATGGTATGACTTTCGGAATGCCTGAAGCCGAGGTATTCACAGAAGATTATGACGGCCCTCCGGTAGTTGGAGAATATGTAACCATGCTGCCTCACCTGGCTGAACTTGACTACGAAGGAAACAAGCATCATGACATCCGCCTGGATACTTTTGTACAGGAGATGGAAGTCGCAAATGGCGTCAGGTACAGAGCCTGGACTTTTGGAGGAATGGTTCCCGGGCCGGTTATTCATGTCCGGGAAGGAGACAGAATCACCTTTACCATGAAAAACCGGTCTGATGAAGAAGTGAGGATTAATGAACCTGTCAGTCAACTGCTGCAAAATGCAGAAACTGAAGCAGGACCATCCGGCGTGGAAATAGACTATGAAGTAAACAATGAAGCTCAGGAATATGCTTCTCCTTACCTGGAGCAGGTCAATGAAAACAACTATATGAAATCAGCTCCGGCTATTATGCCGATGCCTCATTCCATGGATTTCCATTCAGGAACTGTGGCAAAAGATGATAAATGGAGAACTATAGGCCCCGGAGAGACCATTAAATTCGACTGGGTTGCAAATTATCCGGGTACCTACATCTATCACTGCGGAACTCCCAGTGTACTTATGCACACAGCTATGGGCCAGCACGGAGTTGTGGTGGTATCCCCTAAAGATGGATATGACACAGACGAAAAGGTGGACCATGAATATGTAGTGGTTCAAAGTGAATATTACCTGAAGAAAGGAGATGGTGAGCTTTATCAGTATGATTTTGAAGCAGCTCAAAATAAAAATGCTTCACACGTTACTTTCAACGGTCATCAAACCATTCTGCATGACCAGCCTTTACAGGCCAATGAAGGTGAAAGAGTACGAATTCACTTTTCAAACAACGGTCCCAGCTTAACTTCAAGTTTTCACGTAATTGGTGCCATTTTTGATAAAGTATGGATGGAGGGTCACCCTCACAACGAGATGCGCGGAATGCAAACGGTTCTTCTTGGCGCGTCTAACTCAGCAACAGTAGAGTTTATAGTTCCTGAGGAAGGCAGCTACATATTAATAGATCACGAATTTGCAGACGCTGAAAAAGGTGCCACAGGCACACTGAAAGCCGGACCACGTAATTAACTTGACTTACCCGGAACAGACCCGTCACGCCTTTTAAGGGGCTGACGGGTACTTCAAGCCTCAGAAAAATGAAACAAAAACTTCAACATATCATTCTCCTTGCCTTTTTTGCAGGCTTACTTCCCGGAGCTATTAACTCTCTGATGGGGCAAAGTCAGCAAAATCCGGTGGAAATTCCCGGTGGTTCATTTCACTCTGTTCTTCCTGAAGTGGAAGGCGAACCGAATGAAGTTGAATCGTTCAACCTGGATCAAACCGCCGTCACAAATGAGCAGTTTCTTGAATTTTTAAAGGAGAATCCATCATGGCAAAGATCAAATATACCTGCACTGTTTGCAGGAGAAGATTACCTGAGGCACTGGGAAGAGGATTTGAATTACGGTGATGAATTACACAAGGATAAACCGGTAACACGCGTATCCTGGTTTGCAGCAAATGCATTTTGTGGCTGGAAAGGCGGAAGACTCCCAACTATAAATGAATGGGAATATTCAGCACAAGCCCTCGATTTTGAATCCCCCGCTGAAGCCGACAGATTCAGTTATGAACTCATCGGATGGTATTCAGCGATTGATGCAAACCGGGTACAACCTGTGGGTTCTACGGGTATGGAAAACCGTTATGGCATTAAAGATCAGTTTGGGCTGATTATGGAATGGGTGGATGATTTTAAACCCCCGGTCGGTTCTGAAATTTCGCTCGACTGTGGAACTGTAGGACGAATGAAAGGAGATTCAACTATCTACAGTTACGCAATGTCGATCCGCTATATCACCCGTATGAGTTTCAATGCTACCAGCACTACCGGCATGTTAGGGTTCAGATGTGCATTCGATCAGCCAAAAACAACAGAAACCGTTTCACTGGAGCAGTAATGAAAATTTCAATCTCATTTTTTACACTCATACTTGCCTGTTTCATGCCCTTTTATACATCTGCACAAGATGTGACTAAACAGCACAATTCACTGGAAGCCCTCGAGGTGCAGCATGAACAAAGTCTCTATCATGTTCAAACCGAATGGACAAATCAAAATAATGAAACTGTTGTTCTGCAGGATTTTGCTGAGCAGCCACTCATTGTAGTGATGTTCTATGGTCAGTGCACCGGTACCTGCCCGGTTCTTATCCAGCGAACCTGGAATCTTTACCAGCAACTCGATCGCCAATCAAAAGAACAAGTGCAGGTTCTGGCGGTGAGTTTTGATTATAAAAAAGACACTCCCCAGGCGCTGAAAGCTTATGCAGAAATGGAGAAGCTGGACCTCCCGAACTGGCATTTTGTAACCTCTAACCACTCCTCCATACGAGAACTGGCAATGTTACTTGGTGTACAGTACAGGGAAAGAAACGATGGCCATTTTGAGCATTCCAATCTGATTACAGTATTGGATGGCGAAGGAAAAATCACCGAAAGGGTTTCCGGATTACAACAACCACTCGAGGAGGCTGTCACTGTCATCGATAAAATTTCAAAAGGTGTCATTCAATGAAAGGGTGGTTAATTCATATCATCTTTCTGTTTTCACTCGCTGTACCTGTATTGGCACAAACCGGGTATGAAATCTCTACGGATGCGTTTCTTCCTGATACTGTTACAGTTGAAGTGTTGGGAACCCATGATGATTCTCGGTTTGAACCGGAATGGGTGGAGATTCGGCCAGGGGATGTTGTCCGCTTTGAAGTGAAGGAAGGCGTACACACGGTTACTGCCTACCATCCCGATAACCGGAGGGACCTGGCGATTCCTGAAGAAGCCGACTCTTTTGATTCAGGCGTGCTTTCGGGAGGTGATGTTTGGATTTTGAAGGTCAGCATACCCGGAGAATACAACTACTTTTGTTTGCCTCACGAACGTATGGGTCATACCGGAACAATAGTGGCTTCAAACGAAGAATTTACTTCTGCAACTGAATAAATAAACGATTTAAAAAAGTCTATTAAGATTAACTAAAAACTTATATAAACATAAAAATAACAAAACAATGAAAACACTCATTAAAACACTCACAGCTTTATCTCTGGCATTCCTTATTTCCATCCCGGCGTTTGCATCAGGTATAAATGATGACATTCGCACCATCAATGTAAAAGGAACTGATAACATGAAATTTGACGTAACTCTCATCGAAGCTGCTCCAGGTGAAACCATCCGTATAACATTCGAAACCGTAAGCAATCTGCCAAAGCAGGCCATGGGTCATAATATTGCCATTATTGATCTGGGTGTAGATTTGGAAGAGTTTGTCATGGCATCCATCAGCGCACGTGACAACGATTACATCGCTCCGGAATTTGAAGATAGGGTGATTGCTCATACTGCCATGATTGGTGGAGGAGAAACATCTACCATTGAATTCACTGCACCGGAAACTCCCGGTGAATATGACTATGCCTGCACCTTCCCCGGACACTATCAGGGAGGAATGGTAGGTGTATTAAAAGTAGAGTAATCAGTATGCAGATTCAGGTTCTCTGATTAAAGCCGGGTGTCTCCTTCTGTTCTCATAAGGCGCTAAGGAAATGCCCGGTCTTTTTTGATTTTACCACGCCCTATGAAAAAAATATATCTGCCTGTTTTACTAATCTGCTTTCTCTGCAGTACAGGCTGTTCTGATCCAGGCTTTGAATCCACGTACGATTCTGTAATCAGGCAACAAGATGATCATACGGCTAACCTGATAGATCAACGTGAGTCACGTGATGTAAGTGAGCTCATTTCACTGGCAGAACACCTTCTTGATCTGACACCCCTGTCCGTTACTACTAAACCTATTCAATCTTCAGTTTCAAATCCCCGTACCTATGTTAGCTTGGCCTGCTACTGGTGGCCCGACCCAAATTCGGAAGAGGGTACTCCTTATATCAGGCGAGATGGTGAGGTAAATCCTGAAACCCGCTCCGGTCAGTCGGATCTTCCCAAACTGATTGAGATGGCAAAAAGAGTGGAACTTCTCTCCTCTGCATTTCAGATATCCGGTGAAGAGATATACGCCGAAAAAGCAGTGGAACAGTTAATCGTTTGGTTTATAAATAAGGAGACAGCCATGTTTCCTCATCTTGAACATGCGCAGAGGGTAAAGGGAAAAAGCCCGGGGCGATCCTACGGTGTGATCGATACCTGGTGGCTGGTACGGGTAATAGAATCCATTCCGAGTTTGAGAACATCGGTTTACTGGAGTGATGAAATTGAACAAGGGCTCAGGGCATGGTTCACACATTACCTGAACTGGCTGAGAAACAGTGAATTTGGGCAGGTGGAAATGCAATCTAAAAATAATCATGGCACCTGGTATGATCTGCAGGTAGTTACTTTTGCCCGGTTTGTGGGTCAGAACGATTTTGCGATTCACCACCTGGAAGAAGTAACCCGCAGCAGGATTCCCGGACAAATTACCCTGTCCGGCCGCCAAAAATATGAAACCCGCCGGCCTCGACCGCTTCATTACAGCATCTACAATCTTAGCGGATTAATGAAACTGGCAATTCATGGTAGAGATCTGGAAATAGACCTGAGTAACAACCATCGTTTTCTGAGCGGAACTCTTGAAGATGCTCTCCTGTACCTGGTGAAAAGAATGGAAGGAATGGATCCAAAAAGCCTGTCGGATGAATTTGATCAAACTGATACAGATAATTTGTATTTTGATCTGTTGAGGGACGGATTGCAATTGTTTCCACGACCTGAATTCAAATCTGAACTTACGCGTTTAACGATTCACTAATCTTGCTTTTGCCGGTGCTCTGCTCCGGAGTGAGATTCACCGCTGCGCCTGGATCATGAAGACCAAAAATTTTTCAAAATTCAATATACTGCTTGACACATTGAATTTGATAAAGTATTATCATATTAAATACTCTTA
>CAYOLE010000055.1:0-15969 GCA_964404705.1 uncultured Rhodohalobacter sp.
GCTCACCGGAATTAAAGAGATTATCCAATATGATCAGGATGTGCTTGAAAACCGTTTCCAGCTAAACGGTAAAAGCGGTATGAGCAATGAGTTCGTCGGCTATGCTACCGATGGAGTTGAAGGGGGAGGATTTCTTTATACAAATAAAGACACCATTTCACTGGGTCTGGTACTTGGCGTAAAGGATCTGCGGGAATCGGGTAAAAGTCCACACGATATCCTGAATACATTCAAAAAACATCCTGTAATTGCCGATACCATACGTGGCGGTGAGGTGGTGGAATATTCTGCCCATATCGTTTCATCCGGTGACAAACGGGTGATGCCGAAAAAACTGTACAAACCTGGCCTGGTGGTATGTGGTGAAGCTGCTAACCTGTTGATGAATGCCGGAAAAGCAATTCAGGGTATGGATTACGCAATGCGATCGGGTATAATTGCGGCGGATACTATCACCACTGCTAAAAAGAATGAAGATTTTGGCGAAGCATCAATGAAGAAATATGAGGATACCCTGAATAACAGTTATGTGATGAAGGACATCAACAATTTCCAGGACGCGGTTCATCTGCTTCATGATCCGGTGATGGCTCAAAAAATGCCCAATCTGATTTGCGATTTTGGACGTAATTTTTTCAGCATAAAAAATGAACCCACGAAAAAAGCACGCGAAATGCTTAACGATTCCGTTAAAAGGCATGCCTCTTACTGGGATTTAATTAAGGTGGGAGTAAAAGGGGCGAAATCTCTTTAAAAGAATTTGATTATGGAGCGAAGAGCCGCTTTCATATATGCTACTCATTATTAATTCTATTGAATTAGATCAATAATTAAATAAACAACTATGAAGCTCCTAACCCTGCCCGAGCGATTGGGCCTTGTCAGTTACAGAAATCAGGCGAAATCAGAAATAAAACCTCATATTGTGGTGAACACTGACATTTGCAACTCTACATGTCCGCATCACTGCACAACGTATGTTTGTCCGGCAAACTGCTACACGAAAGATGAGAATGGAAAAGTACATTTCCAGGTTGAAGACTGCATAGAATGCGGCACCTGTATGTACGCCTGCGATCAGGGTGCGGTAGACTGGAATTTTCCTGATCCTGAAATCGGGCGGGGCGTTACCTGGAATTATGGATAATTTTTTATAGGCAAAAAAAAGTGTGCCAGATTTTGACACACTTTAAACTATATGATTTAAGCGTTATTTCTCACCTTCTTCTTCCTGAAATAATTGAATTTCAATAGTTGCACCGGTTTCAGTTACTTCCACTTCTTCTTCGGCATCACTATATCCTTCAGCACTCGCTGAAACGTTATATGTTCCTTCTTCGAGATCTGAGAATGTAAAGGTACCAAATTCATCAGTGGTTGTGGATTGCTCGGTTTCCTCAAGAGTTACTTCTGCACCTTCTATTCCTTCTTGCGTGTCTGCATCAACTACTGTTCCTGTAAGAGTACTTACACTCTCCTGACTAAGATCTCCCGGCGAAGTTGAGGCTGCCATCAAAAACATAGCACTAAGAACAATTGTAGCAATGGTCAAGATTATATTTTGATACTTCATAGTTCCCTGATTTAATTTTTGTTTGATTAAAAAGGCGATTTTTTTAATCGCTTTAATTATTTACTCTCTTGCTTATATATTTGTTCCTGCTCAACTTTAATTTTTATTCATTGAATCCTTGCATAAAGCTTGTTTTTATAATGAATTTACTGTTATGTCAACTGTTATGTTTGGTTGCAGGGGAATAGTCATCGGATGAGTTTTTTCGAAAAAATGAGATTTTAATAAAATTGTGATGACTTTTTATTTGACTCATCCGATGACTCAAGCCAGCCATTTCATCATTGACACGTCACTACCTTTAACCGTGTAAATAGTGAATATAAAAAAAGCCCTCCTTGATCATCAAAGAGAGCTTTTTTAGTAATTCTTAAAATCAAATTTATTGCTCGATTTTCAGCTCTACTCTTGACCCCCCCGACTCTGCATCAAGTGTAGTTTCAGTTGTTCCGTAATTATCTGCATCAATTACGACATTGTGTGTGCCTATTCCCACGCCGACAAAAGTAAACACACCATTTTCGTTGGTTTCGGTGGATACATCTTCATCAACAAGACGTACGGTTGCGTTTGCTATCCTCTCGTAAGATTCAGCGTCGAGCACAACACCTGCAACAGCCGTTTGATCAGAGCCTAATGCCCCCGATGAACCACAGGCAACAGCAAAAAACAAAATTAAGATGGTAACAAGTGGTAATAAGAGTTTATTTAACATATGAATTTTAGATCAGTTAATAATTAAGTATCAATACCAGATATCGAATTATTTAGAAGTTGTTCCATAATAAAGGTTTTTGAAACAACATTCATTCTAATATAAATCAAAATGTATCAGCCAAAAAAAAGGCGCAACTCTAAAAAGAATTGCGCCTCTGATTATTTTGACTTACTAATGTTGACTCATTTATTAATACTGAGATTCACGAGTAAGTTCAATTTTAACTTTATTCTTGTCATCATTGTCGCGATCCATATCCTGGCCACGATCTTGATCTCTGTCCATAGCAGTATGATCTTCGTCACCTTCTGTATATTCACTGAGATCAACTTCTTTTTCCTCAGTTTCATAACCTTCTGCTTCTACTACAAGAACGAATGAATCATTATCACTATCAGCTGTTTGTGTCTGTGACTGTGACTGTGTTTGAGTCTGTGTCTGTGACTGTGACTGAGCATCTTGAGAGTATTCTTCACCTATATTCTCAAATTCAAATTCACCATTTTGATCCGTTGTTGTTGAATCCAATTCTGATGAATGATCCTGTGAACCGGCTACTCCTTCTTGTTGCTGCTGATCTTGTTGAGATCTATCCGTTTGCATTCCTGTTTCACCATTTGATTTTTTAATATAAACGGTGGCATAAGGTACTCCCTCATCTGTATCAGCATCAACTACAATACCTGACAAGGTTTTGTTATTGCGTTCCTGATCATTTGCTTTTTCTGTATCGATTTGCGTTGCAGCAATCAGAACCATCATACTAAGTATGAGTGTCCCAGCTGTCATTATTGTTTTATTTATCATGTCGACTTCCTCTGATTTTAATTTGTCTTGATTGTTAGATTTAATGTGAGCTCTCTGTCATCACTACTCTCTCATACAATCCACAAATCCGAATGTTCCGGAAATTTTAAAAACATTTATCTATCGGTTATATTTCCTTAATCCTGCCTTTTGTACTTTAAATAATAACAATAACTTGTCTACTGAATAATGCTTTTAAAAATCTGCATAGCAAATAAACATTTTTACTCGATTTAGAATTTTTTCAATAATTAATACTAACAAAGCAGGCAATTTTTCCCATTTTTTTGAGGTTACTTAAATTAAAACTTGATTAGATTCGTTATCTTTTGGAAGCGTTTCCATAAAATAAAATTATTTAAAACATGAGTTTAGACGTACTTGAACGAACAAATAACTTATCCTTCGACTTGAGTGAAGATCATCAAATGATACGCGACAGCGTACGTGATTTTGCAGAACGACACATCGCTCCTGCTGTAATGGAGCGGGATAACAGTAAAGAATTTCCGCATGAAATTATAAAAATGTTAGCTGACCAGGGTCTACTTGGTATTTATCATGAGGAACAGTATGGTGGCGCAGGCTTTGATACTGTAAGCTTCTGTCTGGCTATTGAGGAGATTGCCCGATGGGACGCCTCAATTGCATTAACAGTTGCCTCTCATACATCACTTGGCAGTGGCCATATTGCTCTTGCAGGTACTCACGAACAGAAAGAAAAATATCTCACGCCTCTTGCACAGGGCAAAAAACTGGGCGCCTGGTGCCTGACAGAACCCGGTTCAGGAAGTGATGCCTCCGGATTGAAAACAACAGCCACAAAAGAAAACGATCACTGGATTATAAACGGTAGTAAAATATTCATTACTCAGGGATCTGTAGGGGATACGTATGTAGTTTTGGCCAAAACTGATCCAACCCTGGGTACAAAAGGAATCAGCGCTTTTATAGTTGAACGCGGGTATGCTGGTGTAAAGCCGGGTGCCCCAATTCATAAACTCGGAATGAACTCATCCGACACTACCGAAGTTGTGTTTGAAAATGTTAAAGTGCCCAGCGAAAATCTTCTGGGTAAACTCAGCAATGGATTTGTAGACACAATGAAAGTTCTGGATGGCGGCCGAATTGGTATAGGCGCACTTTCTGTCGGAATTGCCCGCGGTGCTTTGGAAGAATCGATGAAGTATGCCAAAGAACGTAAACAGTTTGGCAAATCAATTGGAGATTTCCAGGCAATTGAGCATAAATTAGTGAATATGGCTGTTGATATTGATGCTGCCCGTCTTCTTGTTCATCGAGCAGCATGTAAAAAAGATCAGGGAAAATCGTATACCAAAGAAGCGTCTATGGCCAAACTCTTTGCCTCCGAACTTTCAGAACGGGCCGCTCTTGATGCGGTTCAGATCCATGGCGGATACGGATATACGAAAGAATACCATGTAGAACGATTTTTGCGTGATTCCAAACTGATGACCATCGGCGAAGGTACGTCAGAAATTCAGCGACTGATTCTGGCAAGATTGCTCAAAAATGAATTGGGATACAATGATTAGTTTCCAGAGTCTATAAGGTCAGGGCCGGGATATACTATTGTATACCGGCCTTTTTTATTTTGCAATCTCGTAGACTATATTCGTCAGATCTTAAATAACTTATTCTTCCTTCAATTTTCCCAACATAATAATTCTCCTGTTTTGATGAATCGAGAAGCTTTATTCAGTACATTAAAGACGTAATTTTTCACTATTATCGATTAAATCATCTGCTAACATGACCGGAAATTCTTTTAATATTAACGATGCATATCTATTCGAATCGGAGCTTAATGAAGATGATCGCATGATAATGGAGAGCGCCCGGGAATATGCTCAAACAAAGCTTGAGCCTCGCGCTCTTAAAGGAAATCAGGACGAGGTTTTTGACATTACCATGGCCAAAGAGATGGGTGATCTTGGCTTGTTAGGGGCAACCATTGACCCGAAATATGGGGGAGCCGGCGCTAGCCACACCGCATACGGTCTTATTGCCCGCGAAGTAGAGCGGGTTGATTCGGGATACCGCTCGTTCATGTCGGTCCAGTCGTCTCTGGTGATGTATCCGATTTCAATATTCGGAACCGAGGAGCAAAAACAACGATTTCTGCCACGACTCTCATCCGGTGAAATTATCGGCTGTTTTGGCCTCACAGAGCCCGATCACGGTTCTGATCCTGGTTCTATGACAACCACAGCTTTAAAAACTGATGGCGGCTGGATACTGAATGGAGCAAAAATGTGGATAACCAACTCTCCTATTGCTGATGTTGCTGTAGTTTGGGCAAAAGCCAAAGAGAGTAAGGATGATGAACTTGTTATAAGAGGGTTTTTAGTAGAAAAAGGAATGGAGGGATTCTCCGCGCCGGCTACAAAATATAAAATGAGCCTTCGTGCGTCATCCACCGGTGAGCTTGTTTTTGAAGACGTATTTGTACCCGACAAGAATGTATTTCCTGATATCCGGGGGTTAAAAGGTCCGTTTATGTGCCTGAACAGCGCCCGTTACGGTATTGCCTGGGGATCTTTAGGTGCAGCCGAATTTTGTTATGAAAAAGCCCGGCAGTATGTGCTTGACCGCAAACAGTTTGGACACCCCATTGCCGCCAATCAACTTCCTCAAACAAAACTGGCGGATATGCTCACTGATATCACATCTATGCAGATGCTTGCCTGGAGGCTGGGAAAACTGAAAGACGAGGGACGGCTACATCCTTCCATGGTTTCTCTTGCAAAACGAAATAACGTAAGTAAAGCCTTGCAAATAGCCAGGGTTGCCCGCGATATGCATGGCGGAAATGGCATTTCGGGTGAATACCGTGTCATTCATCATATGATAAATCTGGAATCAGTAAACACCTATGAAGGCACATATGATATACACGGATTGATTTTAGGAAGAGAAATTACCGGGATTCCGGCCTTTGTCCCTAAAGGATAAATAAAATTCCTGATATCATTTTCGTACTTACTCTTTTAGTGCTCCGATTTAATCTTTGAATAAACTACTTTTTTTTTAACCGGGCATCTGGATTCTATATCTAACTACTTTTTTGAATCCTGTGTCTTTTTTCTCCACAGTATAAACTGCTCCATTTTTCACGAGATAGATGGGCTGATCGAAAGGCAAATTAAATGTTGCTGTTAATGTACCGGACTGGTCATCAATAACCCACCACTTCAACACATCCCGGTTATCGGTTATTGTAGAAATCCATACCCTGTTTTCATCATCAGTCAAAAGCGAATAGAGAGCAGGCCACTTTTCCGGGTAGACAGCACTTTTGCGTACCCTGAGAAGCTGATCATTATGACTAAAGCGCGGGTGTATCACTTCATTTGGATTCAATTCATAACGTTCACTTTCATTATAATAAGAATGCAGATTATTACCATCGGCATCCAGTACATGTATTAAAAATTCATCGGTGTATGCCGAATAAATTCTTCCGTTTTCAGAGGTCGTCAATAGCGGTTTCTCAGGCAAAGGTAGTGTAAACGGAGCAGGTCGACCGGCATAATCACCTACCAGATATTTAATATCAGGTTGGGCAAGGATTACATCCGATAAAACCTCTCCACTCTCATCTACTTTATAATAAAGCAGCTCTCCTTCCGGCTCATATGCAGGATCACGATCCTGCTGAAACGCCACCAAAAATGAACCATCCTCTTCGATAGCAACCGCAGCCGCATGAAACCCGGACCAGTCCTCGGGAAGATGAATTCCGGCAAGATGCAATCCGACCGTGTCTATAGCTTCTCCTGATTCGATATCTAAAGTAGTTATCCGATTCAATTGATCGTCGAATACATACAAATTATTCTTCCTCAGCTGCAGCCGGCTGATCTCAAGGAATTGTCCAAAATCAACTCCGTAAGAACCAAGACTGTCTTCGTAAGATCCCTCACTATTATACATATGAATCTGCCGGCGATTCCATGATTCACCAGCTATATATAGATTATCTTCAGAATCAACTTCAAGGGCTGTTATTTGATCCAATAACAGCGAATCTCTAAATGCCAACTCTTTTGTTAACTTAATGGATCCGGTTTCGGGGAGAGTATCCGGTATCACAATTACAGAATCGATCGCCAGAATATGAGATGGCATAGTTTCAGGATTATCCGGCACACAACTCCAGAAAGTTATAAGAACCAGAAAAATCGCCGGCAGCTGTCTGATAAAAAAATTTAAATGATAGAAGATAGTCAGTAATGGTTTGATGATAGTCTTTGAACTTTGATTTATTCTAAAGCAGACAAAGAAATACCACGACTTCTAAGCTCGTTACGATTTTCGTTATAAAACTCTCTTATATGATCTACTCCTACAGCGTAAGTTATTCCATAATTAATTCGCTGTAAACGCTGAGCATAAATAGCTCCGGTATATTCAATATCAGGACGAAAATCTTCTTCGGAAATTCGTTCAGGAGCCAGGTATTCCTCCCGTTCTGCCGAGGCAGACGAAACCATACCAACCCATTCCATACCGGTTCCATCGCCCCGTTCAGCAAATATGGCTCCACCACTAAATCCACGATTGAAAGCAGCATCGAGAACAAAACTGCGGCGGGGAGTATTTCTCGAATTACTAACCATTGCCCGCGTCACCATTTCTGTTCCCAGCGGGTAACCAACTGCATACACCTGATCGGTCCAATCCAGTTCACCAGATCGACCCATTTGTAAATCCAGGGGCGTTAGCCGTGGACGTTCGTCTTGCTCCCAGCGAAGTGTTAATAACGCGAGGTCACGATCAGGATCATTAATTTCAACTTCAAAATCATAAACACCCTGCGAACCTATTAAATAGTGTGATATCGCTTCTCTTACCGATACCGCCTCCACACTCTGATTCGGCTCTTGCCCCCTGCCATCAACATAATGCCACACTGTATCGGGATATGTTACCGTGTGCGATGCTGTTAAAATTACTGATATACCATTGCTGTTTCTTAGAATCAGGGCAGAACCAGCATTTGATTGATGGTCCATTCTTCTCTCAACCGCCCTCGATCTGAACTCAGTATCCATAAGTTCATTAAACGTTGGCAGGTTATCGGCATCAAATAAATAGGTGCGATAGATAACTGTATTGTGCAGCCGTTTTACTGATTGTATCCCCTTTTTGATTTCATCACGCATAAAATCAGAGCCGGTGGAACTGCGATATAACGTTTGAGTATCATGTTCCAATCGCTCAGTCACTACTTTTTCACTTCCTGAGCAAGCTATAACTAAAGGTACTACTATTATCAAATTAAGGAGGTAATAAGGGAATTTAGTCATTTTGGAAAATAGCCTTTCTGGTCAATAATCTTAAATAATATACTTCATTGTTAACATCAAACATTAAAAAAAATTTCACGAATTTAACTAAATCAGATTTACGAATCATTCTATCAAAAGGAATTATTACCATATACTTTTACCTTTTTATAGCTGAAACACATGGAATTATTACCATCATTTTATCAGACCCATAATGCAGCAACAGGAAAATCTATCGAATGAAGAGAGTTCGAATGAAGAAAGTTCGTCAAAAACCAAATGGCACAACCTTTCAGCATCCTCAATTCTGGAAAAATTAAATGTTTCGGATGAAGGCTTAAAATCAGAAGAAGCTGAAAAGAGGCTTAATGAACACGGACCCAATAAACTGCCGGAATCTGAGTCGCCATCAGCATTGAAGCGTTTTCTGATGCAGTTTCACAATGTATTGATTTACGTGTTACTTGTGGCTGCAGGAATTACTGCGCTGCTCGATCACTGGTTAGATACAGGTGTAATTCTTGGTGTGGTTCTGATAAATGCAATTATTGGCTATGTGCAAGAGGGCAAAGCAGAAAAAGCGCTGGAAGGAATTCGTAAGATGCTTTCACTTGATGCAAATGTTATTAGAAACGGAAAGCGCAGAAAAGTTAACGCTGAAAAACTTGTGCCGGGCGATATGGTACTCCTGGAATCGGGCGACAAAATCCCTGCAGATCTTCGCCTGATCAATGTTCGCAACCTGCGGGTGGAAGAATCTGCTCTTACAGGAGAATCCGTTGCCGTTGAAAAGCATACCGACCCGGTTGAAGAAGATGCTGTACCGGGCGATCGCAAGAACATGGCGTTTTCGGGGACATCTGTGGTATATGGGCGCGCAAAAGGGGTGGTTACAGAAACAGGAGCTGATACCGAACTGGGTAAAATTAACCGGATGATGTCAGATGTGGAAGAGATCACCACTCCCCTGTTGCGTCAGATTGATGAATTTGGAAAAGCACTCTCGGCTGGCATACTCGGAATCACAGCTCTTTTTTTTGTAATAGGGTATTTTTTCAGGGAGTACGAGATCAGTGAACTCTTTATGGCCGTAATCAGCCTTGCAGTAGCTGCCATTCCCGAAGGACTTCCGGCAATTATGACGATCACGCTGGCAATAGGTGTGCAGGCGATGGCCCGGAGAAACGCCATTATACGAAAGCTGCCATCTGTTGAGACACTGGGCTCGGTGAGCGTGATTTGTTCTGACAAGACCGGAACGCTCACCCGCAACGAAATGATGGCCAGCAGTGTGATTACCGCCGAAGCTGAGTATGAAATTGAGGGATCCGGCTATAAGCCCGAAGGATCAATTACAAAAGATGGTAAGCCTGTTGATATTGCTGATGAAGAGATCCTGAAAAAATTGATCGAAACCGTTGTAACATCGAGCGACGCGGAAATCCATCAGGAGAATGGGGAATGGAAGCTTGAAGGCGATCCAACTGAGGGTGCTCTGGTCACGCTTGGTTATAAAACCGGCATGAATGATTTCAAGCCCCGGCGAATCGATAATATTCCGTTTGAGTCAGAGCATCAATATATGGCTGTATTGAATGAAGTTGATGAAGATCGGATCGTTTTTGTAAAAGGTTCCCCGGAGCGTTTACTCGAACGGTGTGGCCGACAATTGACTTCTCAAGGAGAGACTGATCTGGATGCAGACTATTGGAATGAAATAAGCGACCGCCAAGCTGAACAAGGTCGCAGACTTATCGCCGCTGCGTTCAAAAAAGTTTCAGATAACAAGAATCAAATAGATCATGATGAAATTAAAGAACTTACGTTTCTGGGTCTTGTTGGAATCGTTGATCCGCCCCGGCCTGAAGCAATAGAAGCCATCAAAATCTGTAAAAAAGCTGGTATTCGTGTAAAAATGATCACAGGTGATCATGTAGTTACTGCCAGGGCAATCGGACTGGAATTAGGAATCGGAGACGGAGAAAAGGCGATCAGCGGAACTCAGCTTGAGTCAATGAGCGATGAGGAACTACGCAAAACTGCCGTGGAGTGTGATATTTTTGCCCGAACCAGTCCAGAACATAAGCTGCGGCTTGTTAAAGCACTCCAGGAGGAAAATTTGATTTGCGCCATGACAGGCGATGGTGTAAATGATGCTCCTGCTTTAAAACGTGCAGATGTTGGTATCGCGATGGGAATCAAAGGTACGGAAGTTACAAAAGACTCCTCTGAAATGGTGCTGGCTGATGATAATTTTGCCTCTATTGCCAATGCTGTTGAAGAGGGACGTACGATTTATGATAATCTTCGAAAAGCGATTCTCTTTATCATCCCGACAAACGGAGCTGAATCTCTGGTAATTATGGCGGCACTGCTAATGGGTATGGTTCTGCCGATAACACCGGTTCAGATTCTGTGGGTCAACATGGTTACGGCAGTTACACTGGCCCTTGCACTTTCATTTGAACCGACCGAACCTGGTGTTATGAAAAGACCACCGCGTAACCCTAATGCTCCTATATTGGGAGGATACTTGATCTGGCGCATCATTTTTGTATCATTATTAATAGGTGGTCTCACTCTGAGTTTGTATAGCTGGCTCAGACAGAATGGATATGATATTGAAATATCCCGGACAATTGCTGTTAATACGCTGGTTGCCGGCCAGCTTTTCTACTTGTTCAACTGCCGCAGAATGCATGACCCGGCTATTGACTCCGGCTTCTTTAACAATCGTGCTGTATTTTACACATCGGGCATCCTGATACTCCTTCAGCTGATGTTTACATATGCCCCTTTTATGAACCACCTGTTTGGTACTTATCCCTACACATTCAGCTACTGGATGTTTCCCATGATGGGCGGTTTAATAGTTTTTATCATCGTGGAATTTGAAAAATTTATGTTTGGAAAGAAGAAACAAAATGATGTGAAAACATAAATGGGAAGATAAAATCATAAAGTTAAAAACTGTACAATCGTTTTTTAATGGATCCACATCTATCTATTTTTGATGTAAGTTTTTCTTCACACCAGCATTTTATGTCTATTCAATTTATCGACGAGCAGCAAAAATTAAACTCTATACTCCCAAATCTGGAAACGGCGGATCAACTCGCAATCGATCTCGAGTTTGACAAAAATTATTACCGGTATGGCTTCAATCTTTGCCTGATGCAAATCTATGACGGAAACAACTGCTATTTGATTGATCCCCTCAGTGATTCACTGGACATTCAATCCATATTTCCTGTCCTTGAAAACCCTGATGTACAAAAAGTTACATTTGCCTTCGGCGAAGATTTACGTCTGTTGCATTCAATGGGCTGTTTTCCTAAAAATATATACGATGTTGATAACGCCATCAGCCTGCTCAACTACTCCCCCGCATCACTCACAAAACACCTGTATAACATTCTCGAAATAGATACTGGTAAATCCTCGCAGATGAGCAACTGGTATAAACGCCCTCTCTCGGAGGAACAGATAAATTATGCGGCCCAGGATGTTTTGCATCTGATCCAACTCCAGAAAGTTCTTGCTGAAGAAGCCGAACAAAAAGGAATAACCGGGTGGATTACTGAGGAAAATAAAATTCTTGATAGCCTTGATTATTCTGATGTTGATAATAATGATTTCATAAAAGTGAAAGACAAAAGTGATTTTACAGAGAAAGAATGGTACCTGTATACCCGCCTGATGGAGCTAAGAGAAGAGATCGCGAAAAAACTAAATAAACCCTCTTTTCAAATCATCAAAAAAGGAGTAATTAAAAATATTGCCCTGGATCCCAATAAACTGAACAAATGGACATCAACCCGAGGAATATTTAAACGTGTGCGTACCGAATTGATGAAAAAGAAGCTGTACAAAGTTACTCAGCAAGCGTTGGATGAAGCCAGCGAACTTGGCTTATCAGATGATGAACCGGCAAGTAAATCGCTGAATAATGAGGAAAAAACCCTTTACCGTAAGCAGCGTGAAAAAATAAACCGTGCAAAACTCGAGTTTTTCAACCCGATAAAGGAACAGATAAAAGCTGATTATGGAGAAGAAGTTGCAACTTTTTTATTCAGCAACCGCATTATCGCAGAGATCTTAACCGAGAATCAGCCTGATCTTGCAGTCTATAAACTCAATCTTTTAAAGCAATATGCTGACGAACTGGACCTCGACATTAATGACTATCTAAACATTTGAAAGCTTTTATGGTTATTAGATTCCTTGGTTAACGTAAGCAATTTCAGCAATCCGTTATACTGATTTACTTATTAGGCTAAATTAATTACCACTCCTGTAATACTCTCCCCTACAAGAAATTTAGAATAGTGCTTATTTCATTTGTTTTCTATACTGATTTAATTAGTTATGAAGGTAGATGTGAGTTTTCGTCACCTGATGGTTTGAAAAGGAATTGTCGAATTTCAACACTCCGTTTTGATGATATATCCTGAATTAAAAATGAGAGGAAAGCTATGTTTTCAACAAAAAGAGCACCCGAATACGATTACCTGGTTCATGAACGGATTGATATACTGATGGATAAAGGATATTGCGGTTTCACAATAACCCAAATATCCGACAACAATTTTTCTGGCGAGTACCTGGTTGAAGCAACCAATCACCAGGGAATAACTTTAACATCAAAGGGTGAAACAAAAGAAGAAGCTTGTAAAAAAATGATCGACCTTATTGATGTTACTGTAAACGATTTTTAGCACTATAAACAGCAACCCAAAATCTTACTGCCATGGATGTATTCGATCGAATTTTAATCCCGACAGATTTTTCTGACTATTCTGAAAAAGCATATTCCCTTGCTCAAAAATTTGTGTCCTCATGGGGCGGTGTGATCGATTTGATCCATGTTATTCCAGATGTAATGCAACTGGATGAACAGCTTCGCAGCAAGACATACATGCCTGACACGGAAACAGATCTGTATCCTCACCTGTTTAGCGATGCAGAACAGCAGCTGAATAAAATTATGGAGCGGTTCATATCACCAAAACACCGGGGTGAAATTTATGTGAAAGTGGACCGGAAACCGTCTGAGGTAATTGCCCGTCACGCATCAGAAAGATCCTATTCGATGATTATCATCAGCGCCAAAGGTAAACATGAATCGGGAATGTTCAGAGGCAGTACAACGGAACAGGTTATTCGGAGATCGAAGGTTCCCGTACTGACAGTAAATGAACAGATGAATATCGAAGAGGTAGAAACAATTCTTGTGCCATCCGATGGATCTCTGTTGTCGATGGCAGCTATTCCTTCTGCATTGAAACTCGCCGGTACCTTTGGAGCATCCATAACTATGCTTTATGTAAACGAGATGTATGGATTGATTTCAAGTCATTTTTCAAATAAAAACATCAGACATTCAAATCAGGAGATAATTGAACATCTGGCTCTCAGGCTCAAAGAGTTTTCGGATAAAATGGACGAACAACACTATCAGCTTTCAGAAAAAAAGTCACCAAAGATTCAGCATGTTTCTACAGAGATGAATGGCAAAAAGGTAACCATACCAATATATTTTGAGATTATAACCGGTTTTTCTGCTCACCATGAAATCACCCAATATGTCAATAAATCAGCGGATATTGTTGTAATGACAACTCACGGCAGAAGCGGGCTGGCACATTTGTTGATGGGTTCAAATGCAGAGAAAGTGGCGCTAAATGTAGAAAAGCCGATTTTAACAATCCGCCCTGGCCCTGAATTGTTAAAGAATAATTAAACCCATATCGGGATCAATAATCAGACTTTGACGCTTTTCTTTTTGTTCTGTAGCTGGCGTCAAAAATGAATAATAGATTAGATGGTTGGAGCAAAGAGTACTATTTAAGATTTTGTCATCTTTTATAAACCTCTATCGCCTCCATCTGTCAAGTGCATCCATTACATATTTTGCAGAAATTCCATGAAGAAATACTGATACGGCTATAATAAATATTACCATCGCCCATAATTCTTCTGATTGTGGAAAATCGGCCCTGTAGATTGCATAGGAAAGATAGTAGAGTGAACCTATACCTCTGATTCCATAGAATGCAACTGCCCAACGTTCAGGGTTCGGGAGATCACTTCCCACTAATGCAACCCACCCGCTAAAAGGTCTCACAATCAGAATTACTAATACCGAAATCATTATCATTAATGGTGTCAAATGACTTAGTGCTCCAAAAGCTATGTAACCACCTACCATCAGCATCAGAACTCCTTCAAAAATCCGCTCCATGGTAATTGAAAATTGATGGATCTTTATTGGATCCTGGTGTTCAGGCTCTTGCTGGCGGAAATAACATGCTGCAATAAATACAGCTATAAACCCATAGGTTGATACCAGTTCAGCAACAGCATATGGAAAGAGTACCAGTGTAATTGAAAAAACACCTTCGGCAATTTTGAGATGCTGTTTTTCTGTCATTTTGAATAGTAAGAAAGCCAGAATCTTACCTGAGAGTATACCGATAGCAAAACCAATTATTATTTTATAAAGAACATCAATCACCAACCAGTTAATAAACCATTCTCCCGGATCCAGACCCAATACAGCCACGGCTATAGCAAGATTTGTGAACGGAAAAGCAAGCCCGTCATTTAATCCGGCCTCAGTTGTAAGTGCAAGACGTGTAGGGGAAGAATCAGAATCCCCGGGATCTGATGTTTGAACATCATCAGCAAGAACTGGGTCAGTGGGCGCAATTGCAGCTCCCAGAAGAATGGCAGATGCCGGAACTAATCCCGCCCACCAACCCAACAGGGCGGTAAAAATAATGGTAAGCGGCATTGTAACTATAAGTAATCTACTACTGGCACTCCATGTTTTCCAAAGAAAGGGTTCATTTATTTTAAGTCCGGCAGAGGCAAGAGCTATAATTACTCCCAATTCTGTTATCCGCTTTAGCAATTCTGCTTCTTCTATTAAGTCAGGTAATTCCCACTGGATCGGCAGTAGAAAAACAAGAACACCTGATATTAAAAAGAAAGCGGGAGATGTAATATACTTACTTGCTTTTAGCCGGGGAGATAAAACCAGGATAATAAGTACTATGCATGCTAACAGCAGCATATGTACCATATGCAGATCTAATTCGAAAAATACCGGGTATGAATTATGCAATTGCTTAATAGAATATAGATAAGGCTCTCTTCACTTGTTATGATATCATTTCATAGAATGAATAGCCAGTTCCGAAAAGGTATACAGATCTAATTAGGTAAGGTTCCTGCACTTATTGTCAATCATCAGATAAATCTATGGCTATATTGATTTGTATGGGTAAAATTAAACGTTTTATAATGAATGATAGAATACTCAGCAAGCTCCATTTGCATTTTTCAGTTTTTAAAAAGACCCTGTAAAGGGTCACAGATTACAGCCCCTGAGACAAAACACACGGGACAGGGAGGATGTCCAAAAAGGGTGTGGTAGAAGAAACTCATTCCCAGCTCCGTCATGCCGGACCCCGATCCGGCATCTCCGGTCTGTATTGGGGATAGGAGATCCCGCATCAGGTGCGGGATGACACCCTTTTTGGACAGCCTCG
>CAYOLE010000056.1:0-15880 GCA_964404705.1 uncultured Rhodohalobacter sp.
GATTTTTATAAAATTGTGATGACTTTGAATTGACTCATCCGATGACTCAAACCCGACATTTCATCATTGACACGTCATTAGAGGTTTTCAGGTGTTCTTATGATCAGAACTGAATTTGAAAGGCCTGATGACCTTTTCATCGAAAACGAATACCTCTAATTTAGAAATGGTCTGTTTAGAATGATATTTATTATGAATAATTAAGTAATATCAAGTGGAAGATTGCAGTAATACTTAAAACATTTGCAACAATTATAAAACACATCATTTTGTAAATAAACCGGTAGCCGATGAAAGCCAGCATACAAAGCAGCACCCACCATTTTAATGTTGCCCAATTGCGGATAGATTTATGGAATCGGGTACGGGCTCAACTTCTTCTTTTTCAAAAATCAGTGAAGAAAAAAGAAAAAATTACCTTTAAAAAGGAGGCAATTGATCTTTTGGATCAGCTTTTCATTATAGAAAGCTATTTTTCTTTTCCTGGCAAAAAGCGTATCAAATATCTAATTGATGCCATTAAAAATGAAGAATTTGCCTTTGCATCCAAAACTGCAAGTAAACTGGTTCGTCAGCTGGTGAGTGAATCCTATCGAAGTAATCCCAGGATGCTTTATGATGATCCCGATGATGAGAATACCGGCAGCGAGAGTTCTGAACAAACCGGCCGCAGTGGCACAAAACATTACTTTGAAACTGTCTTTGTGGATGACCTTTCAAAACTTGAAGAAGAAGCCCTTCGGCTAAAAGTAGGCGAACTGCGTGAGCATGATGAAAACCTGGTATACGATATTATCGTGCAACGTTCTTTTCAGGATGCGCTCATTGCTGTACTCGTGAACTACAATATACAGGCATTAGTTATTCGATACGCTCCTTCCTATCGTTCTGACAATATAGAGTCACTGCTGAAACCATTCTTAGGGAATATTCTGAACCACGATTATTCCTCCGTTCCGGAAGAAGATCTTGGTCCGTTATTGGGTAAAGTCATCAAACAGTTCCGTCCCGAGCTGGATATATATTATGTTACGGATACAGCTCTCTTGCAGCTAAAAGATTCAACTGTGAAAAACTTTCGGAGAATTTTTTACAGGAAAGATGATATTCAGGAGCTGCACCTGGCGATTCTTCGTGGAATCCGTGTCAGATATCAAACACCATTCTACACTGCATTAAAGGAATATAGCCAAAAACCTGTGGGCGTATTTCATGCTATGCCGATTTCCCGCGGAAATTCCGTCTTCAAATCCCGGTGGATCAGGGACTTTGGCCAGTTTTACGGCCGTAATCTTTGCCTTGCAGAAACATCGTCAACATCCGGAGGCCTTGACTCGCTGCTTCAACCAACCGGAACCCTGAAGAAAGCTCAGGAAATGGCTTCACAAGCCTATGGGTCAAAACAAACTTTTTTTGTTACCAACGGCACATCAACTTCAAACAAAATTGTTCAGCAAGCCCTGGTTGAACCCGGAGATCTGGTTTTGATTGACAGGGATTGCCACAAATCCCATCACTACGGACTTGTTCTGGCAGGCGCGTTACCGGTTTATCTCGACTCGTATCCTATTGAAAAATACAGCATGTATGGCGCTGTTCCGCTAAAAGAAATTAAACAGACGTTACTGGAGCTTAAAGAAGCCGGCCGGCTCGACAAAGTGAAAATGCTACTTTTAACCAACTGCACATTCGATGGCTTGGTCTATAATGTTGAAAGGGTGATGGAAGAAGTGCTTGCGATTAAACCGGATATTGTATTTTTGTGGGATGAGGCGTGGTTTGCCTTTGCCGGTTTTACCTATACCTACAAGCAGCGAACGGGTATGTTTGTGGCAAATAAATTATATCAAAAATACCGCTCGGAAAGTTATCGGGAAGAGTATAAAAAACATTGTGAATCACTTTCTGAGGGAGAAACAGCCTCCATGCCTGATCCTGATAAGGTAAAGATCAGGGTATATTCAACCCAGAGCACACATAAAACACTGTCCAGTTTTCGGCAGGGTTCTATGATCCATGTGTGGGACGAAGAATTCAGGCGGCTGGTATCAGACAGTTTCCAGGAAGCTTATATGACCCACACATCAACGTCACCCAACTATCAGATTCTGGCTTCCCTGGATGCCGGCCGGAGGCAGGTACAGTTTGAGGGGTATGAACTGGTTGAGAAAAGTATGGAGCTGGCGATGTCAATCCGTGCCAAGATACACGACCATCCGCTTTTGCATAAATACTTTCGGGTACTGACAGTCCGGGATTTCATCCCTGATCAGTTTCGAAAATCCGGTTTGGATGAATATTACACGGATAAAGGAGGCTGGAACCGAATGGAAAACGCCTGGGAACATGATGAATTTGTTTTAGATCCCACAAAAATAACCCTTGCCGTCGGGTTGTCCGGTATCGATGGAGATACCTTTAAAAATGAATATTTGATGGATCAGTATAATATTCAGATCAATAAAACATCCCGTAATTCCATTCTTTTTATGACCAGCATTGGCACAACACGCGGAAGTGTGGCCTATTTGATATATACATTGCTGCAGATAGCCGGTAAACTCGACGCAGAGCACCCGGCCCTGAACAAAAAAGAATCGGAGATACTGGAGAAACGAATAAATCCCTGATGGAAGATGTGCCGCCATTGCCAGACTTCAGCAGATTTCATTCTTCTTTTCAGGCCGTAGCCGGAGTTCCGGGTGGTGATATCAGACAAGCGTACTTTCTTGCCTATAAGGAAGAACACTGTGAATATATTCCACTGAAAAATTGTTTGAACATTATGAGTGAAGGCCGAGAGCCTGTATCCTCTACATTTGTGATCCCCTATCCGCCGGGATTTCCAGTGCTTGTTCCTGGTCAGGTGATTAGCAAAGAGATAGTCGAGTTTCTGCTTGCTTTGGATGTGAAAGAGATCCACGGTTACCGACCTGAACTGGGTCTGAAAGTGTTTACTGAAGAAGTGCTGCATAAACAGGAAAAGGTTCCTCCCCGGGCTGATATGTTAGCCGGAAGTGAATAGATTGAGATGCATATTATTGTCAAATATTGACTGCGGTGAAATTTTAGAAAGGCTGGAGGAACAGGCTGGGATGATCTTGTGAACTACAAATCAACATATCAACTTCATTAATCCCGCTACCATAAAAATTTCAATTTAAATATTATGCAACCATGGAAGAACCCACAAAGGAAGTAAAACCACTTAGAGGTTTATCGGACATTCGAAGATTTTTTTATAGAAATGAAGTGCCAATTTATTTTATCAGCGCTACAAACTTTAATCTGCTTGGGGCTGATGAATGGATAAAGGGTTTCAAGTTTATCACCTATATAGAATGTTTTAATGGTCTGCACCCCAATGTGTTTTCGCCTGAAGAGGAAGTGCCCCATGACGAGTTTGAGAGTATTGAAGATATCAACAATTACCTTCTTGAACACAAGGAGGTTGTAGACTACATAAAATCCCGCAAAAAAAATAGAAGGGCCGGCAAGGCACTGTTTTTGATGTTTGATGAGAAAACTGAAGAACTGGCAAGAAAAAATGGCCTGGAAGTCTGTTTCCCATCTGCGGAGATGCGTACATCGATGGATAATAAAGTAAATACCAACCGGATCGCAGAAAAAGCGGGAGTTGCCTGTGTGCCCTATGTCCTTTCAAAAGTAAACGGATATGAGCATCTTCGGGAAGTATCGAAAGAACTGGGAAATGACCTGGTGATACAGACTCCATTCGGCGACTCCGGCCACACCACTTTCTTTATTTCCAGTGAAGATGATTTTAATAAGCATGAAGAAGAGATCATCAAGGAAAAGGAAGTGAAAATTATGAAACGGATTAACTGCCGCGGTGCAGCAATTGAAGCATGTGTTACCCGTCACGGAACAATTGTTGCACCTCTTATGACCGAACTCGTAGGTTTTCCTGAATTAACTCCCTATAAAGGAGGCTGGTGCGGAAATGAAATACATGCTGACGTTTTTACCCCCTCGATCCGGAAAAAAGCCAGGGAATATACCCGGCTATTTGGTGAGCAACTTCAAAAGGAGGGATACAAGGGCTATTTTGAACTCGACTTTTTGATTGATCAGGATAATGGTGAGGTATACCTTGGTGAACTGAATCCCAGGATTACAGGTGCAAGCTCTATCACCAATCACGCCGTTTTTGCTCTGGCGGATGCCCCACTATTCCTGTTTCATCTTCTGGAATGGATGGATGTGCCATATGAGCTGAATGTGAAGTCGATCAACAAACGATGGTCACAGCCCGAAAATATTGATGACTGGAGCCAACTGGTGATAAAGCATACAAAGGATTCGGTAGAATATATCACTGAAGCGCCGGCGTCGGGTATCTGGAAAAAACAAAAAGATGGTTCTATTGATTATGACAGGATGGATACCCACCGCCGGGCTGTGGAAAAAGAGAACGAGGCGTTCTTCCTGCGAATTACCGGTGAGGGAGACTACCTGTATGAAGGAGCAGATATCGGAATCCTGGTAATGAGAGGCCGCTTAATGACAGACGACTTCAAACTTACAAAGCGCGCGAAAGACTGGATTAGTGCTATTCAAGCTCAATATAAAACAAAAGAACCGGCCAGCACTGAAGCTGAGAAAGATAAGATTTCGGAGATAGCCGGTTTTAAAATGATGTGATGAAAATGTTATTTGTGATATAAAGTGTTAATTATGTGTAACTGTATCACAGATAAAAAGCTTTAATTTTGGAGCGGGTATTTTTCAGATGTACATAAAGTATCATTGGATAAACCTAAATGTTTTCAATAAACTCTTGTCAGATGAACTGACAGTTCCTCTACGGCGATAGAAAATTTATGCTTATAAAAATAAAATGTATCGATGAAGATAAACCGGGCGAAAAGTGGCGGAAGGTATTTAACAGAACCTGGCCATATTATCGTAAATGGTATATTCAGGAGGGGATAACGGCCAGGCCCGGATATTTGAGTTGCAGGGATTCCCTGCAAAAATATATGCCGGAACTTGTTCCCCTGTATCACCAGGTGTGTGAGCTTGCCGGTGGCGGTGATTTAGCCTCACGGTATTTGTCGATGTGGAATCCACCCGCATTTATGAGTGGATGTACTCAAATAGCATGGACGAAAAATAATCCTGCTCTGATTCGAAATTATGATTATAACCCCAAATGGTTTGAAGGGGTGATGCTGAAAAGCAATTGGATTCAACCGGTGATCGGCATCAGTGATTGTAATTGGGGCCTCCTTGATGGGATGAATGAAAGCGGACTCTGTGCTTCGCTAAATTTTGGAGGCCGCAAAGTTGTCGGCGAAGGATTCGGGATACCACTGGTGGTGCGTTATCTGTTGGAAACATGTAAAAATGTAGAAGAGGCAGTAACAGCATTGGAACGAATTCCTGTTCATATGCCCTATAATATTATGTTACTGGATCGAAGGGGAGAATACGCAACGCTGTTTCTTGGACCTGACAGGAAGCCGGCATTGATTAAAAAACAGGCCTGTACCAACCACCAGGAGGGTATAGAATGGCCCGAATATGCCAGGGAAACTCAGACCATTGAACGGGAAAAAGCAGCGGAAGGATACCTTAATGATACAGAGATGGATTTGACAACTATGTTTCAAAAGTTTTTACAGGCACCGTTACATCAGTTCAACTTCAAAACATCTTTTGGGACACTTTACAGCGCTGCCTGGTTTCCCGAAACAGGAGAAGCAAGACTTTTCTGGAAAGGAAAAGAGTTAAAACAATCCTTCAAGGAATTCAAAGAAAAACAGGTTGCTGTGCAATTAACCAAACAGACTGAATCTTTAATTTATTAACCTGAGTTATTGTCGATTAAAGATTTACCCGGAAAAGCAGACAAGGTAAACAAAGGCTTTATGATTCAGTTCTTGATAATTTTTAACTGTAAAAAGACCACAACTCATGGAATTCAAAAGCATCAATCCATACAACGGGAAAGAAATAAAGACCTATCAGGAGCATAGCGACAATGAGATTAACAGTATTCTGGAAAAATCGCAGGCAGCTTTTGAGAAATGGCGTCAGGTTCCTGTTGAGGAACGAAGTAATTTATTAGAGAAAGCGGCCAATGTTTTAAGAAAGAATGTAGATAAATACGCCGAAACTATAACTCTTGAAATGGGTAAGCCGATCAGCGAAGCAAAAGCAGAGATTGATAAATGCGCCTGGGTTTGTGAATATTATGCCGAGAACGCAGAGCGGTTCCTGGCTGATGAATTAATCAAAACGGACGCTTCGGAAAGCTTTATAAGCCACGATCCTATTGGAACTGTATTGGCAATTATGCCCTGGAATTTTCCTTTCTGGCAGGTATTTCGTTTTGCGGCACCAACGCTTGCGGCAGGTAATACGGCACTGTTAAAACATGCCACTAATGTATTGGGATGTGCTGAGCATATTGAGGAAGTTTTTAAAGAGGCCGGTTTCCCTGACGGTGTATTTCAAAACCTTATCATGCATCATGATAAAATGGAAAATATAATTGGTCATGACGCAGTGAATGCTGTAACTCTGACGGGCAGCGAACGAGCCGGAAAATCTGTTGGCAGCCTGGCTGGTAAATATTTAAAAAAATCAGTATTGGAGCTGGGAGGCAGCAATGCTTTTGTAGTTCTCGAAGATGCTGATATAGAACAGGCTGTAGAAACAGGTCTTAAAGCACGTATGTTGAATACGGGACAAAGCTGCATTGCGGCCAAGCGATTTATATTAGTTGGAGATACATATGAAAAATTTCTACCCGCTTTTCTTGAAGGTATTCAATCTATGAAAAGAGGTGATCCAATGGATGAGTCCACAGAAGTAGGGCCAATGGCGAGGAAAGACCTGGCTGACGAGCTTCATGAGCAAATGGAAAAATCTGTTAACCAGGGCGCGAAACTTGAAGTTGGAGGAAAACAGGATAATGCGTTTCATGAGCCAACTATTCTGAGTAATGTAAAGCCCGGTATGCGTGTATTTGATGAAGAAACGTTTGGTCCGCTGGCTGCCATCATCAGGGCTAAAGATGAAGATGAAGCATTTGAACTGGCTGCAAACTCCCGGTACGGTCTTGGTGTTACAGTGTTTACACGAGATACTGAAAAAGCGCGAAAACTTATCAGCAAAGTTCCGGATGGATCTTTCTTCGTCAATGAACTTGTAAAATCAGATCCACGCCTTCCATTTGGAGGAACCCGCAATTCAGGATATGGACGCGAATTATCCCGCGAGGGAATACACGAATTTGTCAATAAAAAAACAGTATATATTAGTTAACAGGTCTTTAAAAATGACTTTAAGAGTTTCTGGCAGATTAATACATTTATACATTCAGGAGGAGTAAAAACTGTCAGTATCTGCAAAATAAACCATCAATTCATAACTATTATCAAGATGAGAATACATAAAACAGTAGCAATAACTTTATTATTAAGCGCTTTTATTTGTTTACAGACAGAAACCGTAACCGCACAAGCCGACACCGGGAATGGTGGCAATTTCGGTGTGGGTTTTATGGTGGGTGAACCTACCGGCGTCTCTGTAAAAGCATGGAACAACGAACGTTCTGCATTTGGTATAGGGGCTGCGTGGTCGCTATCCGGCAGACATGAAGCTCTTCATATGCATCTCGATTATCTTCAGCATTCATGGTTTGAAGATGTAGATGAGGGATCGCTGGGTTTTTATTATGGAATAGGAGGAAGGGTAATTTTTACAGATGATGCTTTGATTGGCCTTCGCATTCCCATTGGTCTGAATTATGTGTTTGGGAGTATTCCGTTTGATATTTTCGTTGAAGCAGTGCCTATACTGGATTTGACGCCTGATACTGAACTGGCAGGAAATGGCGCTTTTGGGTTGCGCTATTATTTTTAAACTATAATATGAAGTTCAAAAAAAATGGGAGCAAAGGCTCCCATTTTCCTTATCTAAAGTGATAGTAAGATAATCTGTCCGGAATCAGGCTTCTTTATCTTTTTTGACTTCATCAAGCACCTTTTTAGCACCATCCACACTATCAATAAGGGCTCCTTTCACTGCATCAGCCGTTCCGCCGCCAATATCACGGCCAGCTTCAAGAGCGGCCACGATTGCAGTTTTTGTAGCTCCAACAGTATCGCCCCCAACCTGCCGTACACCGTTAACTGCACCTTTAACAGACTCAACTGCCACAGAGCTCACATTTTCCCCGAGCTCTTTAGCACTGTACATCGCCTGTTGTACCGCGCCTCTCACGGCATCATCCTGCTTAACTCCCTCCGACATTACCCCTTGTACAGTTCCATTTACAATCCCTTTGACAGCTTTTATGAATGAAACTCCAATATTTGAAATTCCATCAATCGCTCCTTTTACGATTGAAGCCGGAACCTGCATGCCCTTAACAACCAAATCTCCGGTACCTTTAATTGTTGTAACCGCTACATCCTTAACTGAATTAACAATCGTTGAAGACACATCTGCGGCTCCTTTTATTGTGGAGGTCATTCCACCCTTTACACCATTTACTACTTTAGAAAGAAGATTAATAGCCATAATTTTACTCCTGAATTATATGTTGGTTTATAGCATTATTGCTGACGTATTAGGCCAAGTGTACTGTTCGCAACATTTTAGAAAAATAAATGGTTCACTCTGGTGACCGCCAACCTGAATACCAATAAACCAATTGATAAACAGGGTGCTAATTACAGAGTTAAAGGTTACACTTTTCTTTAGAAAACATTATATAACTATTTTAAGCAGGGAACTGAAAATCTCAAAATAAAACTGAACTGAAATTATACACTTAATAGCTTTATAATCGCTGACCGAATCATTTCTCAATAATACTTTCAATGTTTGAAACTACTCAAATTACCCCTGAAAATCTTACACTTTCTACACCAATGGCGAGTCTGATAAGTACTGCAATTTTGATTATAACAATAGCAGTGCTGCGTTTATTAAGCAAAAGGTTTATACGACGCAAGGTAGATTCCCAGGAGCTCAGGCGTAAATGGATCGTACAATCACGCAATGCGTTAATTCTGCTTTTATTGCTGGGATTGATCTTAATTTGGGGGGAAGAACTTCGAACCCTGGCATTATCTGTTGTAGCATTGGCGGTTGCTTTGGTTATTGCCACAAAGGAACTGATTCTCTGCGTAACCGGATCTATTCTGAAATCCGGTGCGGGCTCTTTTGACATTGGTGATCGGATACAGATTAAGGATTTTCGGGGGGATGTGATTGATCAAAATCTTTTGGCTACAACAATTCTGGAAGTGGGCCCCGGCAAACTCACTCATCAGCGAACCGGACGAATGGCCGTGATTCCCAATGCTATGTTTTTATCTGAACCGGTTCTTAATGAAAGTTTTACCCACGATTATGTATTTCATGTATTTACAGTTCCCTTTAAGCGTGAAGATGACTGGCAGACCGCTCAGCAGGCATTTCTCGAATCGGCCAATAAACATTGTAAACCCTACTTAAATAATGTGCGAAAGTATATGAAACAGGTAAGTGAAGAGCGTGGCCTTGATGTACCCTCTGTGGATCCTCGTGTAAGGATCTCAGTTCCAGCCGCTGGTGAGGTTCACCTTATCATAAGAATTCCGACAAAGATGGCAGAGAGAAGCTATATTGAACAGGCCATTTTCTCAGAAGTTTTCGCTGAAAATGATTTTTCAAAAAAGACAGAAAATTGAAAATATCTCTAATCAAGTAGTGGCGATTAAACCTTCTGCAAAATTATAGTGAGATGCATAACAGAGTAATGTATGCTATCATCACAGTTTTTATAAACTCCCCTTAGAAAAGAAACTTCAGTTTGAAGAAAATGAAACCCAATGAGCGGGTTCTGAGCAATCCAGGGAGAATTTGAATTACCGGGTTAATCATGACCTGGCTTGGGCCACCAATGACCAGATCAGCATGGATATGGAAACAGGCGAACATCTGGCAGATCGAAAGAGGTTAAGATGCTGGAAAAAGTGGACGAAAAAAGGAGGCTCGCTTATATCGGGTTTTATTATTTACTGTCAGAGGCTTTATAATAATAAAAGAAAGTACTTAATTGATAGATCGAATGTATTTTTCAGGCTTTATAAAACGGGAACAAAATGGTTAGCCTCATCAGAAAAAATCCGGATCACAACTTAACAAGATCTGAGTAAACACCGGTTTTATTTGATGAGTTTACTCGAAAGGCAAAAAAATTTGACAATCAGATGATTAACCGGGCTTTTGTAGTGGGAATAATTCTTATCTGTTTTTTTTCAGCCAGTGTTATTGCGCAAAACCAAAGCCCATATTCTATTCAAAAACTGTCCGGCCCCATAAATCTGGACGGTCATATTGACGAGTCTGCCTGGAATGAGATTGAACCGCTGCCACTGGTGACACATTGGCCTTCTTTTGGCAGAGAAAGCGATGACACGGAACTCCGGATTGCCTATGACGATGAGTATCTGTATGCGAGCTGCATATGTTATGAAGATCCCGCAAAAATCAGTGCTCCCACCTACAAAAGAAATCAGGTAAATATGAGTATGGATGGCGTCAGTATCGCCCTGGATACATTTAATGACAATGAAAATTTATTATGGTTTAATGTTTCACCTACGGGGTCGAGAACGGATGGAGCCGTAAGCAATGATGCGCAGGGAGATGAACCGGTTAACCTGTTTTGGGATACGATATGGAATGCTGAAGCTGTGGTGACTGATTTTGGATGGACGATGGAAATGCGTATTCCTTTCAGCAGTCTGCGCTTTGAAAGCAAAGAAGATCTGGTCAGGATGGGATTGATCGCTTACCGATACTCAGCCCATGATGTAACAATGCGAATATTCCCCGCTATTCCTTCGAACTGGGGGTTCTGGAGTTTCTTAAAATCGTCCCGGGCTCAGCCGGTTGTGATTGAAAAAGTAGAAAATCGAAACCCTGTTTATTTTACGCCTTACCTGCTCGGAGGCGTGCAGCGGGAAGCGATCTTAGACCAGGAAGCCAACAATTTTGACCATCTGCGTGATTTTACATACGAAGCCGGGTTCGATCTGAAAACGGCACTGACGAATAATATCACACTTGATCTGACTGCTAACACGGATTTTGCCCAGGTTGAAGCTGATGACCAGCAGATAAACCTGACAAGATTTTCACTATTCTTTCCTGAGCAACGGCAGTTTTTTTTGGAGAGAGCCTCCATTTTTGATTTTTCGTTTGATGATTTTAACCAGCTTTTTTACAGCAGGCGTATAGGATTAAGTGGAGATGGACAGCCTTTGCGCATTTTAGGTGGTGCGAGAACCATTGCCCGGGTTGGTGGACTGGATGTAGGCTTGTTATCTATGCAGACAGCCCGTGACCTGGGATTGCCTTCCGAAAATCACAGTGTAGTACGCCTGCGAAAACAGTTATTCAATCCCCAAACCTATGCGGGAGGAATGGTAACCAGCAGGATTGATGAAGATGGCAATTATAATGTAGCCTATGGTCTGGACGGCATATTCAGGTTATGGGAGAACGAATTTTTCAATTTCAATTTAGCTCATACAGTTGATAATGAAATCAACACATCAGCTCTGTCCGACGAATCAATACGCCTTCAGGCAGAGTGGCAACGGCGTACTTTTTTCGGATTGAGCTATAATTTTAGTTATAACTACTCTGGCCGTACCTATGAACCGGGAATGGGATTTCAATTGCGTCAAAATTATATGAGTTTTGGGGATCGGATTTCCTACGGCTGGCAGCCTGGCGAAGATTCTGCACTGCAGCGAATTCAGGCTTCAATGAATGGTAATCTTTTTTTAAGAAACGAGGATGGGAGCCTGGAAACTGCAGAGTTCGGGCCCTCAGTGGAATTAACCTGGAAAAGGGGTGATTTTGCCACAGCCCAATTCAATATTATAACCGAAGATATTTTTGAGGATTTCAATTTATCGGAGGATGTAGAAATCCTTCCGGGTAGATACCAATTCAGTGAAGCACAAATCAGGTACGATACGCCACGGGGTAAAGGGTTACGTGCTATTTTCATTGCAGCCGGGGGAGAGTTTTTTGATGGAAACAGATTTACTGCGAGTGTTCAGCCAAACTGGAATGTTTCGCGGGTTGTGCAGCTCGAACTTTTTTACCAATTCAACAAGGTGCAGTTCGGAGACCGGGATCAGCAATTAACCGCACACATTGCAAGGTTCAGAAATGAGTTCACCTTTAATACAATGTTTACGCTCTCCTCCTTTATCCAATACAATAGCGCAAATGATTTGAGTATTATTAACATCCGGTTCCGGTATAACCCGAGGGATGGCAATGATTTCTATCTTGTCTATAATGAGACACTTAACTCAAATCGCGAAAGGTATTCTCCTGTTTTGCCTCTGACAGATAACAGAACCCTGCTGGTAAAATATAATTACACTTTTAGTTTGTAAGTTTGAGTTTATACTTTTTAAACACTTTATGGAACTCTGACAAGCGATTTGATCTGTTAAAAAACGGCAGGCCAATCAGTCTGTAATCTTTGTTTTCAATAACCGGATTCAGTTCATACTCCTTTGAAACTCTCTTCAGAAACCGATCTGATCTGATTATCAGGTTCTTCAAGCTTATTCACTTTTGTACATGATTCAGAAGTATTATCGCTTCTTTCGGAAGCATACCCAGCGCCGAAAGGGTATTCATGTCGTTTAACATAATGTAAACACAATCACTCATTCTTTTTTCTTTTTTTGGTTTCTTCTAACAACTTGTCAAAATCGGACTCGAACGCTTTATCCTGAATCGGCCTGAATTTTTTGTACTCTTCTTCCGCTAATTTTTTAGCAACTTTGGCAGAAACTTTCCCGGCATCCTGCAAAATTTCATAATCGTTGAACTCCAGAAAACCGTCCAGTTTTTCGATCCAGTCTTCCATCGTCATGGCATTCTGCCGTTCGGCTTGTGATTCCGCATAATCCAGGTACATCGTTACAATACGGTTGAGGGACTTTAGCTCTTTTTCACTAAGGTAATTCTTGGCTGTGGATGTGTCGCTTTTCAAAATTTTCCCCTTAGGAGCTCTTTTCCAGGTGGTCAGCCCCATATTGGGTTTTTCGGCATCCGCTCGTTTGGCAATTAATTCGGCGGCTGTATGGCCGGTGATGGCCCAGTGCAATTTGTTTTGAACGGTTTTGTAAAAGGTTTGGGTGATCTCGGAATTGGGATCGTAATCTATACTACACTGTGCGTAGATATCTGTAATCTTTTGATAGAATCTGCGTTCGGAAGCCCGAATTTCCCGGATGCGTTCCAGCAGTTCATCGAAGTAATCTTTGCCAAACAGTGTACCGCCTTGTTTTAGACGCTCATCATCTAATGCAAACCCTTTGATCAAATATTCTTTAAGGGTTCTGGTTGCCCAAATTCGGAATTTAGTGGCTTGTACAGAATTTACCCGGTAGCCTACCGAAATAATAGCGTCTAAATTGTAGTACTCAATATTCCGGCTGACCTCCCGATCACCTTCTTGTTGAACTGTCAAAATTTCTTTGACAGTTGCTTTCCGCTCTAATTCTCTTTCTTTATAGATATTTTGGAGATGGTAACTAATATTCTGTTTAGAAGTGCCAAATAATTCCGCAATTCTGTTTAGTGGAAGCCATACCGTTTCATTCTGTATAATTACTTCAATTTTAACAGATCCGTCATCGCCACGGTAAAACAGAAAATTGCTTTTGTGGTCTTCACTTTTCATTTGTCTTAACCTTGATTCTCAGGATTCACTTGATGGCCATGATTCTTAACCCAACATACTAAATTCGATTCCATATTTTTCTTTAGTGATAATTTGGCGATTCAGATTTTCCAACTCAATCACACACATCAAGGTAATCACGCAAATCCCAAAAATCATGGTTAAGACGTTTTGGGATATTTAGGATTGCCCCGAAAATTTTTTCCTTTAAACTTTTTATTATGAACCCGTTTAAATGTCAGGCTTCTGCTTCCGAAATTGATTAACAGCCCCACTTCCAGATTATAAGCTTCCAAATAATTAATGGCTTGTGCCAGGTGCACATCCTCCAGCTCAATAATTGCTTTTAATTCAACAGATAAAACATCCTCAATTAGAAAGTCCACTCTTCGGGTTCCAACCTGCAAATCTTTGTAATAAACCGGCATTTCTACTTCACGGGCAAACTGTATGTTTTGAAGGTCTAACTCATATTCCAGTGACCGTTGATATATAACCTCCTGAAACCCATTCCCCAAAGCGGAATGTATCTCCATAGCACAGCCGATTGGTCGTCTATTACCAGGTTTTTATCCTTTTCCAACGCGTCTTTCAGGACAACCAGAAGGTTTTGTTGCATCGTATATTTTTATCAGTATTTAGCTTTGTGCAGCGAATAATAAATGTTCAGGCATCTACAGGCAAAAAATAACTTAAACAAGTGATATAACTTTCAAAAGTTCCACTTAAGCGAGCCTGCCACAACGTTTCCAGCGTTGCCAAACACTGATTCATCACTACCGATAAAGAGTTGGGTGAGCAGGATCAAGTCGGTATTTTGTGTGAGTGAATGGGTGACCGACGGTGAGATAAATACAGCCTGTTCATCAGGATACCAGATTGTCGCAAAAGATCCACTCCAGACAGGCGAAATCGGATAGTCTACAGAACCGGTAAGCTGAAACCGGGAGAAAGATGGATTGTCGGCTGACAGCGGATCTCCCAGAAGCAGGAATTCATCCTGTCCGCCATCTTTGTTGAAAAGTCCCTCAATGATCAGAAACAAACTGTTTTCGAACATATGATCCACAGACAGGGCTGCAATGAAGTTAGTGGAACGGTTGCCGTTATCTTCTTCGAGATCGGTAAATAGCATCCATTCTCCTTTAAAACCGGCCTGGTTTATACTGCCCGCCCAGCCACCTCCCAGTGCAAACCGGTGGCGATAATACCCGGTGATAAGCTGAACATCATACCCGCGGGTATTAAACGCATACATACCTGCAGCCACAGAATTTCTTGCCTCACGGGCCGGGCTGTAGGCAAATTCGATACGCGAAGCCCAGTCAAGAAAGTGCTGTATCCGGAGGGCATCCGTTCCGGGGCGTTCAGGATAATCGAAATCGTAAAATGAGTAAATGTTAAAAAGATCATTCGGATTGGAAACCATGTTGATGCCCCAGTTTATCCGCTGCCGGCCTGCAGTTACACGCCAGTCATCAGTGTACCAATCCAGGTTCAGCCGGTCGGGGATATAGTGAAGTATCCATTTATCCCGGTCGGCGATCATCCATGAAAGGTTCACAAATCCGTCGTCCACATCAATAAGATCGGCATATCCCAGGCCGGGAATTTTATTTAAGTCGTTTACAAGGTCGCCCGCAAAAAAACGTGTTCGCATCTGCCAGCTGAAGGTCAGGCTTGATGACATATACCACTCTACATTGAGGCGATTTTGAAGGCGATATTCCCAAAACGAATCTTGTTCAAATGGCTCTGGCAGATCGGCACTGATCCAGACCGGCATGGCCTGCACATACCCGCTGATGCGAAAATCATCGGTCTGCGCATGGGCAGCACCGGCCAGGAGGCTAAGGGTTAGTATGAGGGTTAAGCATTTCATTTAATAAGAGAAATAATCAATATGAGTTCGGGATAATGACTGCTTCAGGAGTGCCCCCTTTTAAGGGGTAATGGGGGAGGAAAAGTTGTGTATACAAAGCTAAAAACATGAATATTTCAGTCGAATCTTAACTCAGCGAATCATCCCCCTGCTCGCTATGCTCGCTTTCCCCCTTCGAAGAGGGACTCTTTTTTTTATCCTTATCAATCGCTCCATCCACCATCGTAATTACCCTGCGTGCCCGGTCTATT
>CAYOLE010000057.1:0-15722 GCA_964404705.1 uncultured Rhodohalobacter sp.
TTCCTAATCTTGCAGAGTATCGCTGAGTTCACCGCAGATTTACGCAGAATATCTGCGCTAATTTTTTGACCACGAAGTGAAACTCAGCAGATTTATTTGTGCTCATTTTTTGAACGCAAAGCGAAACCCCGCGAGAAAAAAGAAGCGGATCGATTTTCTTTCTGCAAAAAAAATCTATCCTAAATGAACAAAAACAAAGATTTTTAATGAATTCTAAAACATTTTAGACACCTTTAAAAAGGATATTGGACATAAAAAATGAAAAACAGCTCATGAGTGACTATTTCGACCATAAAAAAATATTGATAACAGGAGCGGCAAGTGGAATCGGGAAGCGTTTAGCGGAAATCATATCTGACCGGCCTGGAGCCCATCTTATTTTATGGGATCGTAATCCGGAAATTTTAATTGAAAAAAAGAGCAAACTGCCGGAGTACGAAAATGTTTTAATTCGCAGTGTTGATATTTCAAATATAGATGATGTTAAAAAAGCTGCGGAAGAATTGACATCCGATCAAATTGAACCGGATATTATTATAAATTGTGCCGGCATTGTTGTGGGAAAAATGTTTCATGAACATACATTGGAAGAAACTCAAAGCACGATTCAGATCAATACAATAGGTTCTATGTGGGTGGTACAGTTATTTCTCAACGACATGATCCGGCGTGGCAGTGGACATATTGTTAACCTCGCCTCTGCTTCCGGCTATATTGGTAATCCGCGGATGAGTGTTTATGCAGCAAGCAAGTGGGCGGTCATTGGATGGTCGGAATCACTTCGTATTGAGATGGAAAAACTGAAAACCGGAATTTTCATAACTACTGTTATTCCCAGTTATATCAAAACAGGAATGTTTGAAGGTGTGAAACCCCCTTTTATGGTTCCGCTTTTGGAAACCGACAAGATGGTGAAGCTGATGATCCGGGGTATTTCCAGGAAAAAAAACACCATTGAGGCACCGTTCATGGTGCGGTTTGTCCCACTTTTAAAGGCGTTGCTGCCGAGTCGGGCATTCCATTGGGTGGCTGGCAATCTTTTTGGTATCTATCGTTCAATGGATTCATTTACAGGCAGGAATAAAGAGTAAGATTGTTGGCTGAGTAATTTTCTACCTTGGACTAACGTGTTTTATTCCAGAGATCAACAAATTGTTAAGACGTTTACAAAGATAAAATTAATGCAAAACAGCAGACTGGTACAGGATCAACGAACCTATTTTGAGGAGGGGAATACCCGTAGTATTTCTTTTCGAAAAGAGGAACTTAAAAAACTGCGGGAGATGCTGATTACCTATGAAAAGGACTTCTGTGAAGCGGTTTATAAAGACCTTCGAAAACCTGAAATGGAGGTGGTGAGTGAGATTCTCCCGGTTCTTGATGAGATAGATTACCACTTGAAAAAAATTGATGAATGGGCAAAAATAAAAAAAGTCCGGGCTAATATTCTTTCACTTCCCTCTAAAAATGAGGTGCGAAGAATGCCTCTGGGCGTAACACTTATTATCGGTGCCTGGAATTATCCAATACTTCTTACCATGCTTCCACTGGTTGGGGCAATTTCCGGCGGCAACTGCGTGGTGATGAAGCCTTCTGAACTGGCACCTGCAACCTCTGCTTTACTACGCAGGTTAATCGATAAAACATTTAGCCGGCAATATATTTCGGTGGTGGAAGGTGGTGTGGAAGTAAACCAGGAATTGCTTGATCAGCCTTTTAATAAAATCTTTTTTACCGGAAGCACCCGGGTGGGAAAGATTGTAATGGAAAAGGCAGCTCAAAAACTAATCCCGGTAACCCTTGAACTTGGTGGAAAAAGTCCCGCTATTGTTCATAAGGATGCTCATATTAAAACAGCTGCACGCCGGATTGCCTGGGGTAAATTTATGAATGCAGGCCAGACCTGTATTGCACCGGATTTTGTACTGGTTCACCATGAAGTGAGAGAGGAGTTCATACAGCAGCTGAAAAAAGCGATAAAAAAATATTATGGCAAAACACCGAAAAATGGTGAAGATTACGGGCGCATAATTAACCGGCAGCATTTTGAGCGTTTAACCAAGCTGTTGACCGGCGCGAATGTTTATCTCGGAGGAGAAACCGACGAAAGCGAGAGATATATTGCGCCAACAGTGATTGGCGACATTGACTGGGGACACCCGGTAATGAAGGAAGAGATTTTTGGTCCCATTCTACCAATAATGAGCTATGGTGATCAGAAAACGCCTGTTGAATATCTGCGCCCGTTGCCGTCTCCTTTCGCGCTATATATATTTGCCGAAAGCCAACCGTTTATAGAGCAGAACATCACACAAATTCCTCACGGTGGAACCTGTGTTAACGATGTAATCATGCACATCGCCAATCCATATCTTCCCTATGGTGGTACCGGAAATAGCGGAATAGGCCAATATCATGGAAAGTACAGCTTTGAATGCTTTACACGGCCCCATGCTGTTATGCGGCGCAGTGTGTGGCCTGATCCCTCCTTTAGGTATCCGCCATTTGGCAAGAAATTATTCCTGCTTAAGAAGTTGTTTCTGCGATAGTACGATGACTATAACGAGGAATCAAAACGGATCGAAGTCAAACCATGATGCCCGAAATTAAATATAACGCACTTGTGGCTGAGAAAAGCGGGGATGGAGAAATGGCGCTAACCATCCAGGTTCTCAACACGCGAAATCTGCCGGCGAATGATGTTTTAATCAGGGTTCATTACTCTTCGCTTAATTATAAAGATGCATTATCGGCGAGTGGAAATCCCGGAGTGACAAAAAAATATCCGCATACTCCGGGAATAGACGCAGCTGGTATTATTGAGCATAGCAGTGATCTGCGATTTACAGAAGGCGATAAAGTAATCGTTACGAGCTACGATCTTGGGCAAAATACTCCGGGTGGTTTTGGAGAATATATTTCTGTTCCCGGCGATTGGATTGTTCCCTTGCCGGCTGGATTGTCTTTGAAGGAAAGTATGATTATCGGTACTGCGGGTTTTACAGCAGCGTATGGAATTAAGAAATTGATGGATAATGGAATTACTGCTGATAGCGGGGATATTTTGGTTACAGGTGCAACCGGGGGCGTGGGATCGTTAGCCGTTACTCTGCTTAATCATTTAAGGTATCGTATACTGGCCGTAACCGGCAAAACGGAAATGCACGATTTTCTAAAAGAGCTGGGAGCCTCGAATATATTCAGCCGTGAAGATGTATCCAAAATATCGTCCGCTCCGATGTTATCTGCCCGATGGGCGGGTGCGATCGATACGATAGGCGGGGAAATGCTGGACGCCGTGATTCGGCAAACCTCTCATAATGGTATCGTGGCCTGTTGCGGAAATATTTTGGGCGGAAAACTCAGTACGAGTATCTATCCGTTTATATTACGCGGTGTAGCACTGATGGGAATTGACTCCGGAAATTGTTTGATGAAAGATCGGAGGGAGATCTGGAGCAGGTTATCCGAGGATTGGAAACCGGATACATTAAACAGGATTTACAGAGATTGTACAATTGAAGATTTACCCGAAGAAGTTGATAAAATCCTCAAAGGAAACCAAACGGGAAGACTTGTCGTTAACCTGCATGATTAATAGACCGGTTTGGCCACTTGCCGCCCCGAACAGATTTCATGGCCTTTTTCAACGGTTCTATCAAATCATGTTCAGTTATCGGTTTTACAAGATAATCTATGTAGTGTGTTTTTTTAGCCCGTTCCATATTCAACTGATCTGAATTTCCCGAAAGATAAATCACCGGGACATTAGAAAAATTTCTAATTTCGGCCATCGTATCCACACCGTCCAACTTGCCGTTCAGAGATATATCCATTAACACCACATCTGGTTTAAGAGATTTAATTTTTGAAACAGCCTCTTCACCCGACATAGCTTTACCTGTTACATTGTACCCAAGCTTAATCAGCAGACGTTCCTCCACCATCGAGAGTAACATATCGTCCTCTACAATGAATACTTTTCCTTTATTTTCGCTTTTCTTTTCCATAGTCTCTTCAATGAAACTCAATAATATTAAAAAAAATTAATATTAAAAAATTTTTATACTGCCGGAGCCATATTTTAAAAAGTATATATCAACTTTTACAAAACCTTATACACCAAAAGTTGAAATGAGCGAGTGATTGTTTGACAGCAGTATATATCAGGTCTGAAAAAAACATAAAATTTCATGTAAAGGAATTCGAACACAAACGCACGTTTAGATGTTTTTTACAAAGAATTTTTACAGGTCAACATTCTGCTTTATACCTGAACTTATCTTTAAATTTACCAACTTGTGTTTAATGAGATGTTACATGTATAGATTTTTCTATTGTAATTATTTAAGTCTGGACATGATCAGTCAAAAATTTTATTCTATTTCAAATTTCTTTCTCCTATTAAATTTCCACCGGCATGCAGTTACAATTGGATCATTGGATCACTAAAGAAAATCCATTTAAAATTATTTTTGTTTGTCTTGGCAATATTTGCCGTAGTCCTACGGCCGAAGGTGTATTTCAACATCTTGTAAATGAACGAGGCCTGCAGTCTTATTTTCATATCGAATCAGCCGGTACATCGGCATATCATATTGGGGAGCGGGCAAATAGTAAAAGCCGCCAGGTTGCCAAAAAGATGGGAGTTGAATTGAACTCAAGAGCACGTCTGTTCGAGTCTGCCGATCTGAAGGAGTTTGACCTTATACTTGCGATGGATAGTGAAAATCTTCAAAATATCAAACAGATGGATACAGGTAACCGCTATAGCAGTAAAGTTTACAAGATGCGGGATTTTGATCCACAACCGGAGGATGGAAATGTACCCGATCCTTATTATGGAGGTATGAATGGGTTTCAAAATGTATATGATGTGGTATATCGCAGCTGCGAGGCGTTGTTGGATGAGCTGGAGGAGAGAATAAAACACTGAGGCAATTTGTAACCGGAATATTTTGTAGCTAAGTGTGAGCAGGCTATCAAATTCAATTCACATTATTATAATTACTCTTACAACTGTCTTTAACTTTTTATTTTTGTTTGATCGTTTATTAGTGGGTTTTAAAATGCATGTAAGATCTGTGCCGAGTTTTACTGAGTGGGGTAAGCACTAATCATACACCACCATTAAGAATTTCTTTTAAAATCAGATTCCATCAGCTCTAAGATGATCCCAAATGATATTACCACACAAGTAAGAGATGAACTGAACATAACAATAAAAAACACCCAGTCTCTCTCAGGAGGCAGTATCAATCAAGCCGTAAAAGTAAGTACGGATAAGGACGTTTTTTTTCTGAAATGGAACCCTTCTGCACCGGTAGATTTTTTTGTGAAAGAGGCCGAAGGGTTAAAACTGTTGCAATCTGCCGGAACCGGACTTCGAGTTCCGCAGGTAATTTTCCATACGAAATCTTCTCCTGACAAAACTGGTTTTCTTCTGATGGAATTTATTGAAGAGGGTAAAAGCGGGGATTCGTTTAGGTTTGGTGCTGAACTTGCCAGACTCCATCAAATCAAGGCAGACAAATTCGGCCTGCATACAGATAATTACATTGGCAGCCTTCCTCAAAGTAACCGGCGCCATGAAAAATGGACGCCATTTTTTGTAGAGGAGAGAATCGATCCACAGCTTAAACAGGCCATCGATTCACATATTCTTGATCGTTCGCTAATCAAAAACTGGGAACGTTTATCCTCCCGGCTTGATGAACTGCTGCCGGCATGCAAACCTTCATTGGTTCATGGTGATCTTTGGGGAGGAAATTATCTGTTTGATACAACCGGAACCTCAGTTCTGATTGATCCGGCGGTTTACTACGGACACCCCGAAATGGATATAGCTTTCACAAAGATGTTTGGCGGATTTTCACCGGAATTTTATGAAGGGTATGAATCCATTTTACCGCTTGAACCGGGATTTGCTGACCGCGTGCCCGTCTTCAATCTCTACCCGCTCCTGGTGCATGTAAATCTGTTCGGCGGACATTACGCGACGCAGTGCAGCCGGTTTTTGCAAAAGTTTTAATTTGATGAATGATCATCTAACTTATCTGAATAGAATGTCTCTTAAAATGTTATAGGGTTCAGAATGCCGTACATCCATACTTATTCTTACTATCAGGCAGACGATCAGCTTAAAGAAGTTTATGATCAGATTATAAAAAGCAGGGGAAAACTGGCTGATGTTCACAAAATACAGAGTCTGAATCCCGGCGCTCTGGTGGCCCACATGGAGCTGTATATGAATATTATGTTTGGACAGTCGCCCCTGAAACGCTATCAGCGCGAGATGATGGCTGTGGTTGTATCAGCCGCAAATAAATGCGAATACTGCATCAAACATCACGAACAGGCACTGCTTACGTACTGGAAAGATGAAGATCGAACGGGTCATCTGCAAAGAGATCGAAATAAGGCGGATCTTGCAAAGCCGGATGAACTTTTATGCGAACTTGCTGAAAAACTAACTAAAACGCCCGGTGAGGATTATGCAGCCCTGACGCGCAGATTAAAAGAAAAAGAATTTTCAGACCGTGCCATTCTGGATGCCGTGCAGGTGATTGCTTATTTCAATTTTGTGAATCGGCTGGTGCTGGGGTTGGGCGTAACCCACACCGATGATGAGATGATGGGATATAAGTATTAATGAGGCAGCCAGCCTGAGTAAAATCAAATGAGCAAACCAATCTCCATTGTCAGTCTTGTTCCCTCGCTCACCGAGCTTCTGTTTGATCTGGGCCTGGACGATCAGATATCCGGCAGAACCCGGTTTTGTGTCCATCCCGAAGATAAAATTGAGAACATTCCAATTATCGGAGGTACAAAAAATCCGCGAATCGACAAGATCATAAAGATCAGTCCGGACCTGATCATTACAAATAAAGAGGAAAACCGAAAGGAAGATATCGATGAGCTAAAATCAACGGCAGAAATTTTACTGACCGATATTAATTCGATAGAGGATGCTTTGATTACGATATACGATATTGGCAAAATATGTGGCGCGGAAAAAAAAGCCGATTCGCTAATCAGGGACATTCGCAGGGAACTTGATCGTATACCGGATGAACCGATACAGCGTGTGGCCTATTTCATCTGGCGCGAACCATGGATGACAGTGGGGCGCGATACATATATCCATTCCGTTTTGAAAAACTGGAATCTGGAAAATGTATTTGGTGATCAGGTACGATATCCTAAAACATCTTTTGGAGAATTACAGCGGAAAAAACCTGAATTAATTCTATTGAGCAGCGAGCCCTATCCATTTAAAAAGAAACATCAGGAAGAGATTCAGGAGTATTGTCCGCAGGCACGGGTACTGCTCGTGAATGGAGAATGGTTTAGCTGGTATGGGTCGCGGATGCTTCCATCTTTTAAAAAACTTAATTCATTCAGAAAGGCTATATCATAAAAGGCAGGTATTCATACTGCTTATCATATCATAAAGATCGTATATTACGTTACTAAGTAAATAATCCCCAGATAATGAGATTTTTTTTCAACCTGTTTTTACTATCAGCTTTTGCCTTATCAGCTCTTATAATAGAGGGCCCGCTGTATGCGCAATCCGGCACATCGAAATCTGAAGATTTGGCGGAAGCTACCCAGGCATATATTGATGGAATTATGCATTTCGAGAATGAAGAATATGAACAGGCACTTGATATGCTCACTTTTGCCCATTTAAAACTCTCGGAGAAACCGGGCGTGAGTTATGCTCTTGCTGATGTTTATCTTGTAATGGGTGATCTTACCAACGCTTCCTATTATGGAAAATTAGCTGTTGATCTCGAACCGGACAACAAATGGTATCACATGAAGCTTGCTGCCATTTACAATCGTGCAGGTAGAAACGAGGCCACAATAAATGCGTATGAAAAGGCACTTGAATATCATCCCGATGACACTGATATCCTTTTTCAGCTGGCAGACACCTACGTAGATTATGGCGAACTGCTGGAAGCCAATAAAATATACAATGAAATTATGAGCCGTCGCGGTTCAGATTTTAATCTTCACCTGCGAAAGTTTAGGAATTTCAATGCGCTGCAAATGCGCGACTCCGCTATGGTTGAACTTCAGAAGATGCGAGAGATCGATCCCGGCAACCTTACCACTCTTCGTACCATCAGCCAATACTATATTGAAATTGATGAAGAAGAGATGGCACTCGAAGTATTAAACGAAGCAAGAGAACGAAATTCCCGTGATCCTCAGACACTTCTTCTACTTGCCGAAATTTATGTGGATCGGGAAGAATGGGATGAACTGGGAGAGATATTTGTCACCATGCTTGAAGATCCGCTGATTTATCCCTCTCAAAAACAAGAATTGGTGCGATTTATTTATCTGCAGTATCAGCAAAAACCCAATGAACAATCCCTTGCAACACAGACAGCTGAAGTTTTACATTCTTTTAGTGAAAATGAGCCTGATTATGGGCCGGCCCAGATCTTAGCGGCTGAATTCTTCCTGGAACAGAATAAACCCGAAGAGGCAATTGAGAAACTGGAGCAGGCTAATCGACTGATGCCGGATCAACCCGATGCCTGGCGTCAACGAATGCAGGTACTCTTTTCGATGCAAAGATATGACGAAGTTATTGCAATTTCTGATTCGGCCGATAAATATGCCCCGGATGACGCTTATGTTCAGTTTTTCGCAGGTGCGGCCTTTATGCTAACCGATATGCCCGAAGAAGCGCTCCATTGGCTTGAACAGGCATCTTATGCTCCATCAAACAGAAATTTCAGGTCAGTAATTCACGCAACACTTGGCGATGTGCAGCAGGAACTGGATCACTGGGAAGACGCAAGAGACGCATACGAACAGGCGCTTCGGCTCGATCCCAACAATCATAACGCGATGAATAACTACGCCTATTTTATAGCTATGCGCGATGAGCAACTGGATTACGCCCGGGAGCTTGCGGAAAAAGCAATTTCCTTTGAACCAGAAAACGCCGCATATCTTGATACGGTCGGATGGATCTATTATAAAAAAGGCGAATATGAACAAGCCAGGGAGTATATTCAACGCTCTGTAGATACCGGGGAGGCAAGTGCGGAAGTGTACGAGCATCTTGGGGATGTGTATAAAGCCCTGAATGATGATGAAAATGCGATTAAATTTTGGAACAAAGCGTTGGATCAGGACTCGGAAAGGGAGTATTTGAATGAACGAATCCAATCTGCTCAATCGTGAATTTAATCCGATCTTTTTTTCTGATTTTACTTTCTGCTATGATCATTGCGAGTTGCGGCACCCCACGTACGGTTACAAACTTTGAAGATCTTGATCCTGCAGCGATTACACCCGATTCTCTTGTATCGCTCGTTCCCAATTACGAAGAACAACTGAAAACCATGACCGGCAGCGGACGGGCGCTGGTTAGTGAACCGGGTAATAATGAGAGAGTAACTGTTGAATTTAGTTCAAACCGGGATAAAAGCCTTCTTACGATCAGAACCAGTGTCGGCATTGAAGGCGGTCAAATCCTGATAAATTCGGATTCACTTCTGATCTACAATAAAATAGATGATATTGCACAAAAAGTGTCGCCAGAGCGCAGTACACTCAGCAGTGTGGGGTCGATCGCGTCACTAAACATGCTGGATCTTTTTAATTTTCGCGTGGAGCGTGAAGAAATTGATCGCATATTTGATGATGGCAGTTCGTATGTGGTTCTGCTGAACGACAGTGCTGCAGTCCGGGTGGATAAATCGAGTGGATTGATCCTGAGTGTTGACCGCTCACAAACACCCCCGCCTGTTCCATACCGATCGATTGAATATGAAGGTTATGCTGAAATTAATGGGTTTCAACTGCCAAGAAAAATTACCATTTTTAGCGGTGATGGACAGTCGAGAGCCACGTTTTTGGTTCAGCAGCTAAATGTAAACGGTAAACTGCCACCGCTGGCAATTCAACTTCCCGAAGACACTCCGATAAACAGACCATGATTTTCAGAGCTACTACTATCTGCCTATTGTTAATCATAACTCCGCTGATGGGGGTATTTGGCCAAACTACCTATGAGGAGATGCGCTCAAATATTAACTCGCAGCAACAGGAAACTCGATCGCAGATAGAAGCATTGCAGGAACAGATCAGTAATTATCAGGAACGCCTTGGTTATGCCACGGAACGTTACGATCAGATGTATCAACGTTATGAAGAACTGAAAAAAGTGATCGCGCTTCAAGAGGAAAAAATCCGGCAGATGCGTCGGGAAAGCGAACAAATTCAGGCAGAAATAAGACTGGTTCAAAACAATTTGTCCAATCTGGAAGTGAAGCTCAAAAATCTGGTTGACGAATACAAATCTACTCTTACCTATATCTACAAATATGGCCGCACAACCGAATTAGCATTACTTTTAACTTCAACATCCATCAACCAGCTGATGGTTCGATCCTATTATTTACGGAGGTTTGATCAGCACAGGCAAGGACAGGCTGATGAGATAAGGCAGGCGCAGCAAGAGCTTGAACAAGCTCGTGAAGATCTGGAACAGGCAAGGGAACGAAACCAACAGTCGATTGCTGCCATAAGGGCCGAAACCGATGAACTTGCAGTACAGGAGGAACAGCAAAGGCGAAATATCGAATTGCTGAACAGAGATCGAAATAACCTGGAAAACCAGGTTGAAATAAGACAAAATCAATTAGATGAACTGAGTGAGGCTCTAAACAGACTTATTGCGGAGGAGCAAAGGCTGGAAGAGGCAGAGGCAGAGAGAGTTCGCCGTCTTGAGGAAGCATCGCGCATTGAGGATCCGGATGAGCGTAGAGCTGCCGAGGCACGGTATTCAACTCCGCTTGGACCCACTAGCCCCATTAGCAGTGAAGAGTTGGTTGAGTTTGAATCAGCATTTGAAAATTTGAGGGGACAGATGCCGTGGCCTGTGGATAATGGTTTAATTACGGAGCGTTTTGGAGAACGTGTGCATCCCGTTTTTGGAACAAAGACTAATATTCCGGGAGTTGATATTGCAACATCTCCCCGCTCTACTGTACGTGCGGTGAGTGACGGGTACGTGTTTGAAATTGTGCCATTTCCCGACTTTGGAGAAGTTGTACTGGTGAAGCATGGAACATACTATACTGCGTACGGAAATTTGAGCAGCATCTATGCCCGTAAAAATCAGGTTGTGCAACAAGGTGATGTTCTCGGTCTTTCAGGTGATGAAGACAATATCCGCGGAGAAGTTCTCTTTTTCCTGGTTCGGGAAGGAAATGAATTTGTGAATCCGGAAAGTTGGCTGGAAGACGCAGTACAATAAACCCGGATTTTACACTCTGACTGGATCGTGAAACACTCTATTTCATATTCACGAACTGGAGGGGAACCGAGAACTTTTTGGACTTCAATATTTTGATCACTTCCTGAAGATCGTCAATCTTTTTGCCGGTTACACGCACCTGATCGTCCTGAATGGCAGCCTGTACTTTTAACTTTGATGCCTTAATTTCCTTAACAATTTTTTTGGCAGTCTCCCTGTCAATTCCTTCCCTGATATCAACACTCATCTTTACAGCACCTGAACTGCTGCCCTCAGTATTGCCAAACTCAAGAACTTTTGGTTCAAGATTTCGTTTTATGAAATGTTTAATCAGCATTTCGCGAACGGCCTGCATTTTCATGCTTTCGGCAGCTACTATATTGATCCGGTTTTCTTTTTTGTCAAATTCTATCTCTGTTTGAAGACCCCGAAAATCATAGCGGGTGCCAACTTCTTTTAATGTGTTGTTAACCGCATTGTCTACTTCCTGGGCGTCTACCTGATTTACAATATCGAAAGATGGCATAATATTGGGGATGATTTAAAATGAAAAGAAAGATAAACGTTCAATCATTAAAATGCGCCTCGATTAATTTCTGATTTGTTTCCTGGCACCCACTAATACTATTTGTAGGGCAATCCCCTACACAGGATATGGATTCCTTATTACATAAACTCAACCACAAACTCCCTATAATTTTCGATATAGTAAAACTATATAACTAATGATAAAGGCAGCATGGGGCACGAAGAACAAGAACTGGATGAGTTTAAACCAATTGGGGCAACTGCATTTTTTATTGCTCTGATGATTCTCTATATCATTATATATTTTGCAATGTATTTTCTAATGGTTAGCAGGGGGTAGGCAATGGATAAATCAGAAAAATTAGCCCTGATTTTAAGTTCTCTTCTGCTGATCATCTTTTTTGGTTCTATCATTTATGCCTCTGTAGCCAAGGATATCGATGTACCCACCTGTATTACCGACGTAGATCCATTTTTGACTGATACCCTGTTTCAGACCGGGCCAGATACGTATGAACTTCAAATGGTAGCCCAAATGTGGTCATTTTCTCCCTCAACTATACGTCTGCCAAAAGGCTCTACAGTTGATCTTTATGTAACCTCACAAGATATCATTCACGGTTTTAAAGTTGAAAGCAAAAACCTGAATCTGATGGCAGTACCCGGTGCAATCAACTATATGCAAGTTACATTTGATGAGGCAGGAGAGTATCGGTTTGCCTGTCATGAATTCTGCGGTGCTGCCCATCACACCATGTCAGGCAGATTTATTATCGAGGATGATATTGACGAACCTGAAATGGCAGAGTAGGAGCAAAAAGAAATAAATGGACGTGAAAGATTACTATTTTCGATTTTCAAAATCATCTAAGAACCTTAATTCTATTCTGCTGATTATCCCGATGGTGCTCCTGTTTATCGGAGTGTACGGTGGATTGATGCAAACCCTGTTTCGGGCCGGAATTATACAAAGTGATCCTTTTGTAGGCGGGGATTACTACAAAGGACTGACATTCCATGGAGTGTTAAACGCCATTGTATTTACTACTTTTTTTGCAGTTGCGCTTGGAAATGCAATTATACCTTATTCACTGAGAAAACAGCTCAACAGTAAAATTGCATGGGCCTCGGGAATAATGATGCTTGGCGGATCGGTACTTGCGGCTGTTTATATTTTGATCGGTGAAGCTACTGTCCTTTACACTTTCTATCCGCCGCTGAAAGCACATCCGATGTTCTATGTTGGATTAACGCTGCTGGTGACAGGATCATGGCTTGCTTCATACAACTGGGTGCCGATATACCTGGAGTGGAGAAAAGAAAATAAGGGCAAAAAAACGCCCCTTGCTGTTGTGGGGATGTTTACCACCTTCATTATTTGGTTTATAGCCTCACTTGCAGTAGCCGTGGAAATTCTTTTTATGCTGCTGCCCTGGTCGCTTGGTCTGGTGGATGAAGTGAACGTTATGATGGCGCGAACGCTATTCTGGTTCTTTGGGCATCCGCTGGTTTATTTTTGGCTTCTTCCTGCTTACGTGATGTATTATGTATTCCTGCCAAAAATGGCAGGGGGTAAGCTTTATTCCGATATGGCGGGACGCCTTGTCTTTATGATGTTTATCCTGTTTTCGATTCCGGTGGGAACTCATCATCAGTATATGGATCCCGCAATTGGAGCACAATGGAAGTTATTGCATGGAATTTTCACATTTGCGGTAGCACTTCCCAGTTTGATTACGGCGTTCACCATAGCTGCTTCACTTGAGTACGCCGGCCGCAGAAAAGGGGCAACCGGGCTTTTCAACTGGATGGGTAAGCTCCCCTACTTTGACAAAAACAACTGGTTTTTTCCCTATTTAATTACCGGTTTAATCATTTTCGTTTTTGGGGGGATTGGCGGAATTATTAATGCATCATACCAGATGAATACTGTGATTCATAATACAGCGTGGGTGCCTGGCCACTTTCACCTGACAGTTGCAGGCCCTGTTCTTCTGGCCTTTCTCGGGGGCAGTTTGTACCTGATGGGTCAGTTTATGAATAAAGAGATTCGGATGAAGGGTATGGCGATGATTATGCCGTATATCTACACAATCGGCCTGTTTATAATGTCGTATGGATTAAAAATTGGCGGCTTGAAAGGTATGCCGCGCCGCACCAACACCGGGGCGTCCTATGCAAATCCTGATAGTACTCTTTATCAGGCGGACTGGATCACCTATATCGATATGTCAGTAATTGGCGGAGTGTTAATGTTTATAGGAATTGTGATGTTTATTATTCCCTTTTTTGCAACAGTATTCTCAAAGAGTATACCGGATTCAGAAAATGCTGATGGCGGAGTAAACGTAAAATTTCCCATTTCACAATCCCTGCATGATGAAGAAGCAAAATGGTTGAGAGACTTCAAACCATATATCATTTTTGCAATAATTTTGATTGTGCTTTCATACACTCCGGTAATCTACGATGTGCTTCAGGCTACATATGGCGGTTCATTGCCGTTTTCACCCAATAGTCCTGTACCATTGAGATAAACCGAACCTGAGATGAATCAATTTATAAGTTATAAACTGTCTCAAGTAATTTCAGTAGTGCTTTTACTGTTGATAATTCTGTTTTCAGCCTGTGACCGGCTGTCGGTTAAAAAATCGATTGCGGGCTCAGATTACAGATTGATTGATCAATTTGGTGAAGAAATCAATTTTCCTGATGCTTATAAAGGACGGGTGATGCTGGTGGGATATGTCTATACGCACTGCCCGGATATTTGCCCATTAATCACATACAATATGCGGGATATACAACGAGAGATTCCCGGGGAGGAAAACTTCATGCTGGTTAGTATCTCGTTTGATCCGGCCAGGGATAGTCCGGAAGTAATGAACGATTATGCAAACAATTACAGACTAAATCAATCCAGCTGGCGATTGTTAACCGGCAACAGCGATATAATCGATGCTGCGTTAGATGATCTTGAAATTCGCACATTGAAAACACCAACCAGGTTTACAGAAAGCGGCACTCCTCAATATTTTATCGATCATACAGACAAAGTTACACTGATTGACGGCAATGGAAATATCCGCAACACCTATTCTGGCAGTGAAATGAATAGTGAAAAAATAATTGCAGATATTCACACGCTTTTAACAGAGATTGAATAAGTTAACCCGAATGCATCTGCACATTTAAAGTTCTGAAATTAAAAATCAACTGGGGTTCTCAAAGTATCAATAATACATTATTTTATATATGCTGATAATTGAATGCAATTTTTAAGAAATCTTACATAACCAAAACATCTTTATAATCATTTAAATTTAATACACAGATGAAAAACTTAACAATTAGTACAATTTTAATATTATTTGCATTGCTTCTTGCCGGATGTAATGGCGAAGAAGCTACAGATCAAACACAACAAGATGCTGCAGCAGTTGAAAATGATGTGCGGACAATAGAAATAATTGGCACAGACGATATGAAGTTCGTTGTGACAGAAGAACAAGATGGACTTGTTACCGGAGGTGCAGCGGGTCAGTTTGTTCTTCTTGAATCTATTGAAGTAGCACCCGGCGAAGAAATTCAAGTTACACTTACAACCATCAGTAATTTGCCCCCAACTGCTATGTCGCATAACTTTACTGTTCTGACCGCAGATGCTGATACAGAGGCTTTTGCACGCGCTTCAATTCAGGCACGTGATAATGACTACATTGCACCCGATTACGAAGATTGGGTAATTGCTGCAACTGCTATGCTTGGCGATGGAGAATCAGATACAATCACATTCACAGCTCCGGATGAAACAGGAGAGTACGATTTTCTTTGCACATTTCCCGGTCACTATAGCGGCGGAATGGTCGGTACATTGATAGTTCAGTAACGTAAGCTTACA
>CAYOLE010000058.1:0-9974 GCA_964404705.1 uncultured Rhodohalobacter sp.
CCAATCCATGAAACAGCCTGTAATTCAGGTTGTGTTTTGTACGTAAACCTTCGTTTATTTGAAGCGAAAAAGAACGTACTCAGCCTTAGAGAAAAGTTATTAATGCTTGCACATTTACTAAAACCTGAAATCGATGAACTGATCCGGAATAAAGACTGGATCACGATCAAGGAATTGCTGGTTGATGTGCCGGCGGTGGATGTTGCAGAGCTTCTTGAAGATCTGGACCCGGAAGTAGCTGTAGTGGTGTTCAGGCTTCTGAAGAAGAGCAAGGCCGCTGATGTATTTAGCTATCTGAGTTCAGGAAAAGGTGTTGAACTTCTTGAAGTCTTCTCCAGGCGGCAGCTGAGTGATGTGATGAATAATCTTGAGCCTGATGAGCGCGTTGCACTTATGGAAGAGCTTCCGGGCCACCTTACTCAAAGAGTGCTCAGCTCAATGGATCCCGAGAATATTGCCCAGGTTAGGAGGCTTCTCGGTTACCCTCCTGAAAGTGTCGGTCGTTTGATGACAACCAACTATGTTAAAGTAAGAGAAGACTGGACCATTGATGAGAGTTTTATTCACATCCGAAAAAATGCTCGGAGTGCTGAAACAGTGAATGTAATTTATGTTGTAAATGATCAGGAAAAGCTGATTGATGATTTAAAGCTGAATCAGTTGATTGTTGCGAATCCCGAGTCTCATATTGAGGATATCATGGATAAATCATTTGAAGCGCTCAGTGCTTTTGATGATCAGGAAGAAGCTGTTCGAATGCTCAGCAAATATGACAGGGTTGCCCTACCGGTTGTAGACAGCGATGGTATTCTGGTTGGAATTGTAACGGTTGATGATGTTCTGGATGTAGCTGAAGAAGAGACAACTGAGGATATGCATCTGATGGCCGGTATGAGTGCCCTGGATAACTACTATTCCCAAACCAATATTGTAGAAATGGTTCGGAAAAGAGCAGGTTGGCTCCTTTTATTGTTTCTGGGGCAAATGTTTACGGTTACGGCAATGGCAGGATTTGAGGATACACTGGCTGCTGCTGCTGTATTGGCACTTTTTATTCCAATGATTATCTCAAGCGGAGGAAACTCCGGGGCTCAGGCCGCAACATTGATAATCAGGGCTATTTCCACCGATGATATAAAACTCAGTGACTGGCTGACTGTTTTAAAAAGGGAGTTACTCTCGGGTCTGCTTCTGGGTTCAATTTTGGGATTGATGGGCACCGTTGTAATTGCTACATGGATGGTTTTAAGGGGTGAACCTTTTTCAGTTGCTGTTTTTTTGCAGGCCTTAACGGTAGGGTCAAGCCTGGTGGGAGTTGTTTTGTTTGGTAATTTCAGCGGCTCGATGCTGCCTTTTATCATGTCAAAGCTTGGACTTGACCCGGCAGTTACTTCTGCTCCATTTGTAGCAACCCTTGTTGATGTAACAGGAATCATAATCTATTTTTCAATTGCAGTATTTTTGTTAACCGGTGTTGTACTTTAAAACCTCTGAATAGTTATGAAACAATTTCCTGAGCTACAGTTTTTAGAAAGAGTGATCTGATTGAAGAAATAGTGTATTTGTTCGTATGCCTCGAAGATTGGTACATACTGTTCTCATTTTTCATACCCTGAATGAACGAAGAATTATCTGCTTACCTTATTAACTTACTTAATTGCTTCAAACTTCATACAGTTTCTGTTTTTACCTTTTTAATTATTAAAACTCTGAGTTACTCTTTTTTTTCATAAATGAAACAATCATGGCCCGAAACCATACTGTTTTTTGTCGTTTGTTTTTTTCGGGAATTGGTTTGTTACTCCTGTTTGGGTGCAGAAGCCATCAGGAGATGACAGAACCGGTACAAATTCCTCAATTCTTTTCTGAATCCGGCACAGAAGCTATTCCGGATAAGTGGTGGACATCCTTCGATGATGAACAGCTCGATGCTGTCGTGGATAGCGCAATGGAAGCCAACTTTTCCCTGAGTACTGCATGGGAACGGCTCCGGGCGGCAGACGCTGTGGTTGACCGGGAATCATCTGTACTATTTCCAGACCTCGAAGCTTCTGCCTCTGCGCAGGCTAATCGATTTTCCGATGATTCAGAGAATTCCGAAGAAATTGAGCTCGGCCTGTCATCTGTTTATGAAATTGATCTATGGGGGCGTATCGGTTCAACTATTGAAGCGGAGGAGTTCCGGGCACAGGCTACTTATTATGATTATCAAACCGCAGCGGTCTCACTCGCAGCTGAAATTGCACGAACCTGGTACCAGCTTGCAGATGCTCAAAATCAGCTTTCACTGGTGGAAGAACAGGTGGATACAAACCTGGACGTTCTTGAGCTGTTAAGAAATCGTTTTGAGATTGGCCAGATACAGAGCGTAGATGTATTGCGGCAGGAGCAGCTTGTTGAAGCGACCCGTGAACAGCAGAGTGGTGCCGAAGCTCGTGTACAAACACTTGGACATCAGTTAAATGTATTACTGGGCCGGGCACCGCAAAATGAGTTGCAGTTCAGCCCGGAAGAGTTGCCTGAACTGCCTGCCCTGCCGGATGCCGGCCTGCCAACCGACCTTGTTCAAAAACGTCCCGATGTGAAACGAGCTTTTGCAGAACTTCAGGCTGCTGATAATGACCTGGCCGCTGCCATCAGCAATCAGTATCCAAGACTTACCATTTCGGCATCCGCTTCAACTGCATCTGAAAGTGCGTCCGGCCTGTTTGAAGACTGGGCAATGTCGTTTGCAGGCAACTTGCTGGCCCCCGTTTTTTATGGTGGTCAGCTCCGGGCAGAAGTTGATCGTAATGAAGCGGTGCGAAATCAGCGCCTGTATGAATACGGCGATGTCATTTTAACCTCGTTCCGGGAGGTGGAGAACGCCTTGATCCGTGAACAGAAGCAGGTTGAAAGTATCCAAAGCCTTGAACGGCAGCTTGAGCTTGCCGATCGTGCGTTCCGGCAGTTGCGGCTTCAATACCTGAACGGGACCGGAAATTATCTTGATGTTCTTACGGCCCTCGATGATATCCAGCAGCTTCGGCGTGATCTTTTGACCGCACGGCTTAACCGTGTTGAGTATAGAATATCTCTCTACCGTGCCCTCGGTGGTTCTTTCGAAACCCCGATGATGGCCAACCAAAGTGAATAATTTTTTATAAGCGATGAATACCAAAAAAACGGCTCTTATTTGTTTGGGGATCTTTCTGGTCGGAGCAGCCCTCACACTTTTGATTTTTTCAACTGAACCGGAAGCAACACAGTCTGGCGCTACCCGCGATACAGCTATGCTCGTTGAAGTTGTGGACGTTGAACGCGGCAATTTCACACCAACCATACAGGCTATGGGTACCGTTCAGCCGTCACAGGATATTGTATTAAGCCCCCGGGTAGATGGCGAAATTATTGAACGTTCAGAGAATTTCACTCCCGGCGGATATGTGGAGGAAGGTGAAGTTTTGATACAAATTGATCCCGCCGATTATGAAAATGAGCTACAACAGCGAAGGAATGATCTGCGGCAGGCGGAAACCGACCTGACCATTGAAATGGGTCGTCAGAATGTGGCCCGCGAAGATTACGAGTTGCTCGACGACTCTCTTGCCAATGAAAACCGTTCTCTGGTACTGCGCGAACCTCAGCTAAATGCAGCACGGTCCACGGTTGAAGCAGCCGAAGCAGCCGTGAAACAGGCCGAATTGAATTTGCAGCGAACAACAATTCGTGCTCCGTTTAATGCCTACATCCTGTCAAGAAATGTAAATGTTGGTTCCCAGGTCTCCGTCGGTGATGAACTTGCGCGCCTTGTTGGATTCGATAATTACTGGGTGCAGGCCACGCTGCCGCTAAATCATCTTCGCTGGGTAGATATCCCGCAAAACGGCAATGGGGGCTCGCCTGTGACGATCCACAACAGCTCTGCCTGGCAGGATGGTGAACACCGCGAAGGCACCCTATACAGGTTAATTGGTGCACTGGATAATCAAACGAGGCTTGCAAGGGTTTTGATCAATGTTCCTGATCCGCATGGGTACCAGTCAGGGAATATGGATCAGCCGAGGCTTATGATAGATTCTTTTGTGGAAGCAAATATACGTGCCCGGGAACTTGAAGATGTTATTCGTGTGGACCGCGATTATATCCGTCAGAATGATACAATATGGGTGATGGAAGATGATACTCTGCGAATCAGGGATGCGAATATCATGTTTCGCGATGCCAGCTACGCCTACATCAGCGAGGGCCTGCAGGATGGCGATCAGGTAGTTACCACCAACTTAACTACCGTTGTAGATGGCGCCCCGCTCCGGCTGGAAGAATCCGAAGAAAGCAGCGCGATGGCTGACACAGTTTCAAGTGAAAATTAGTCATGAACCAAACGGATACAAATAATTCAGATTTGAACACATCAACCGGGGCCATTGCCTTTATGGCAAGAAATCCGATTGCCGCAAACCTGCTGATGATATTTCTGATCGGCGGCGGAATCTGGACTATGTTTTCAATACAGAAAGAGGTATTTCCTGAATACCAGCTTGATATTGTAAATGTAAGCGTTGTTTATCCCGGGGCATCACCAGCCGAGGTGGAGCAGGGAATTTTACGACCGGTTGAAGAGGCAATTCGCGGCGTTCAGGGGATCAATGAAGTCACTTCCACGGCATATGAAGGCTCTGGCCAGATTTCGGTAGAGCTGGTTATCGGAGTAGACCAGATGAAAATTTATCAGGATATCGACCAGGCGGTGAATCGCATCCGTACGTTTCCTGATAACATCGAAGAGCCCGAAGTTCAGCTTCAGACCAACCAGCAGGATGTGATGTCGATCGGGATTTACGGAGATGCCGATATCTGGACACTTCGAAAGATTGCTGAAAATGTACGCGATCAGTTGCTTAGTGATCCGTCCATCACACAGGTAGAAATCGGCAATGTACCAGATTATGTAACACATGTGGAAATATCCCGCGAACGTCTCAGGGAGTACGGAATGACACTTGGCGAAATCTCAAATCTCATTGCACAGTCAAGCGAAGATATTCCCGCCGGAGCCATAGAAACCAGCGCGGGAGAAATCCTGCTCCGGTTGCAGGAACGCAAACAGTGGGCTGATGATTATGGAAACATTGAACTGATCTCTTCTGAAAACGGTGGAAGTGTCACTCTTGCAGACATTGCAGAAATCAGCGATGGATTCGAGGAGACCGGGTTTCACGGGGAGTTTAATCAGCAGCCCACGGTAGACCTGGATATTTACAGAATCGGCGGCCAGTCTCCCATTGAGATTTCGGAAGCTGCCATTAGCATTCTAGATGAGGCGCAGCTAACCTTTCCGCCCGGAATACAGTACCGGGTTGACAGCAGTGCCGCGGAAAATTTTGAGGATCGTCTCACCTTGCTTATGAAAAATGGCGCGTTAGCCATCCTGATTGTCATGGCCATCCTGGCCCTCTTTCTGCAATACAGGCTTGCTTTTTGGGTGATGATGGGTATGACCATCTCTTTTGTTGGGGCCGTGCTTTTTCTGCCGCTTGCAAACCTCAGTATCAACATGATCTCCATGTTTGGCTTTCTTGTTGTGCTGGGTATTGTAGTGGATGATGCCATAGTAGTGGGTGAGAATGTGTACGAATACCGGGAACGGGGCATGAACTACCTCGATGCGGCCATTGCGGGCGCTAAAGATATGAGCCGGCCGGTTACCTTTGCCATTCTTACCAACATCATTGCGTTTGTTCCACTTCTGTTTATGCCGGGGGTTACCGGGAAATATTGGTGGCCGCTGCCAGCAGTCGTCATTATTGTACTGGCGGTTTCCCTGTTTGAAGCCCTCTTTATTCTTCCGGCTCACCTGGCTCATTCACCCAAAGAAGAACGATTTAAACTGGGTAAAACAATCCATAACTGGCAGCAGAAATTTGCGCAGCGGTTTAACCATTTTGTGGACACAAAATACAGAGGTTTTCTTGATCTCTGCCTGCGCAACCGGTATATCACGTTGAGTGTGGCTGTAACGCTGTTAGTTGTGGTTGGCGGGTACGGCTACAGCGGACACATGGGCATGGTGATGATGCCCGAAGATGCTGCAGATGAAATTGAAGCGGGGGTAAGCCTGCCTGTCGGCACAACCACCACGCAGGCGGCTGCCGTTGCAGTGGAAATAACAGAAGCGACCCGGCGCATGTTTGATGAAAACAACCTGTTTGAAGTGGCTGAGGGCATTAAAACCAATGTGCGTGGTCAAAGTTTTATTGACGTGGAAATAGTGATGAAGCCCCCTGATGAACGCGACATGCAAGCCCAGGAACTGATTGAATTATGGCGCGATGAAATTGGCGACATCCCCGGGGTGGATCAAATTACCTTTGAAGCCGAAAGAGGTCCCGGCGGCTTCCTGCCCGATATCAGTGTGGACCTGAGCCACTCGGATATTGATGTTCTTGAAGAGGCGAGCATGGCATTTGTGGAGCGCGTGGAACAGTATGATGAAACCAGGGATGTCAACGACAACTACGATCAGGGCAAAAAACAATTTGATTTCAGGCTGCTGCCCGAAGGCAGGAAACTTGGACTTACCCCTGAATATATTGGGAACCAATTGCGCGATGCGTTTTACGGTGCATTGGCTATGCGGCAGCTTCGCGGAACCAACGAAATTGAAGTACGCGTGAAACTGCCCCGTCCGCAGCGGCAAGACATCCATCACCTCGAAGATTTTGTAATACAAACTCCGGACGGTACAGAAGTTCCGCTGCTGGATGTAGTCAGCATTGAGGAGGGCGAAGCATTTACCTCCATCAACCGGCGTGACGGGCGACGTGTTGTGGGTGTGAGTATGGATGCAGAACCGGCCAGCGCAGTTACCCGTATCCTGGCGTCCATCGAGGAAGAAACACTGCCCCAGCTTCGGAATGATTTTCCCGGAATTACATGGAGTTTTGAGGGGAGCCAGGCCGAAATGCGCGAATCTACTTCTGCTCTCTGGGGTAGTTTTATGCTGGCCATGTTTGTGATTTACGCTCTGCTAGCCATTGCATTCGGCAGCTACATTCAGCCATTTATTGTGATGAGTGCCATCCCTTTCGGAATTGTCGGGGCTGTCATCGGGCATATTCTTCTGGGGTTTGATCTCTCCCTGGTCAGCATGATGGGCGTCATAGCACTTTCCGGTGTAGTGTTGAACGATTCACTGATTATGATTGATTATGCCAATAAACAGATCGGCAAGAATCACTCCCCTTTCGATGCCATACACGAGGCCGGACTGCGCCGTTTCCGTCCCATTATGCTAACCACGTTCACAACGTTTGGCGGACTCACTCCTATCATCCTTGAATCATCGCGGCAGGCCATACAGTTGATCCCCATGGCCATTTCACTCGGCTTTGGAATCGTCTTTGCTACATCCATCATCCTGGTAATTGTTCCCTGCCTCTACATGATTTTTGAAGATGCGATTTCGGCGTTGCGTCCTGCTTGAACGACATCATTTTTTGAGCTGGCTGAAATTTTTAGCTTCTATCCTGTAAAAATATACACCATTAGACATATCGGATGCGTTTAAACTGATTTCGTAGCAGCCTGATTTTTCATTCCATTTACCACAGCTACTGCTTTTCTTCCCGGCAGGTAATATATGCTGATTCCAACACCTGCAATGAATCATCAACTAACCTGTGGAATTGCAGGCGTGCTGATTGGTTGGGTCAAAATGCTGGCGAGAGATTGAAAGTTATGCTTTGAAACCCTGAAATTAATTTATCAATAAAAAAAGGAGACAATGATCAAGCGTTGGGAAACTTATTCAATAAGCACTTCTAAAAAAATCAGGCAATTCTTTGTACCTTTATTGGCACTTCAAAATTTTCACTAATCAACAGTACATTGAGTGATCAAAAAATAATTTTTTCGATGGTTGGGGTCAGCAAAGTTTACAAACCCAACAAACGTGTTCTGAACGATATCTATCTTTCGTTTTATTACGGTGCAAAAATCGGGGTTTTGGGATTGAATGGAGCGGGTAAAAGTACGCTTTTACGGATCATAGCCGGGGAGGATGAAAATTATATTGGAGATATTAGCCGGCAAAAGGGTACCACATTTGGCTATCTGAAACAGGAACCCAAACTGGATTCGTCAAAAACCGTGCGAGATATCGTTGAGGAAGGTGTGCAGGAGACAATGGATCTGCTGAAAGAGTATGAAACGATCAATGAAAAGTTCAGCGATCCGGATGCCGATTTTGACGCATTGATTGCAAAGCAATCGAAGTTACAGGAAAAGATCGATCAGATGAACGCATGGGATATTGACAGCAAACTGAAACAGGCGATGGATGCGCTTCGCTGTCCGCCCGAAGATGCGTTTGTAGAACACCTGTCTGGCGGTGAGCGGAGGCGTGTAGCCCTCTGCCGTTTGCTTCTGAAGAAACCGGATGTTCTTCTTCTTGATGAGCCCACCAACCATCTTGATGCCGAATCAGTTGGCTGGCTGGAGCAGCACCTGGCCCGCTATGAGGGAACGGTCATCGCTGTTACTCACGACCGCTATTTTCTGGATAACGTTGCCGGCTGGATACTGGAGCTCGACAGGGGAGAGGGAATTCCGTTTGAAGGAAATTACAGCTCCTGGCTTGAACAGAAGCAAAAACGCCTGGAGACGGAAGAAAAACAGGAGTCGAAACGGCAGAGAACGCTGAAACAGGAGCTGGAGTGGATCCGCGAAAATCCCAAAGGCAGACGTAAAAAGAGCAAAGCCCGGATCAACCAGTATGAGGAGCTGCTGTCGGAGGATCGCAAGAAACGGCGCGAGGATATGGAAATCTTCATACCGGCCGGACCGCGTTTGGGGGATAAAGTGATTGAAGCGAAAGGCGTCAGAAAAGGTTATGATGATAAATTGTTAGTAGAAAATATGAATTTCAGCCTGCCTCCGGGCGGTATTGTAGGTGTGATTGGCCCGAACGGTGCCGGAAAAACCACATTGTTCAAAATGATTAACGGCGAAGAAAAACCGGATGCCGGTACTCTTGAGGTCGGTGAAACAGTGGAGCTGGGATATGTGAACCAACAACGGCCACTGGATCCATCTAAGTCGATATGGGAAGAGATCTCCGGCGGACATGATATGGTAAAACTGGGTGACCGGGAAATGAATTCACGTGCTTATGTGGCCCGCTTTAATTTCAGCGGAAGTGATCAGCAGAAAAAAGTGTCTGAAATTTCCGGCGGTGAGCGAAACCGGGTACATCTTGCCAAAATGCTGAAAGAAGGTGCCAATGTGCTTTTGCTCGATGAGCCCACAAATGATCTGGATGTTAACACCCTACGTGCTCTTGAAGAAGCGCTCCTCGATTTTGCCGGCTGCGTGGTCGTAATCTCTCACGACCGTTGGTTCCTGGATCGGGTGGCAACTCATATTCTGGCATTTGAAGGCAACAGCCAGGTAAAATGGTTTGAAGGAAACTACCAGGAGTATGAAGAGAACCGCCGGGAACGTCTCGGAATATCAGAAGATCAGCCCGAACGTATACAATACAAAAAACTGATGCGGGAGTGACCCATAACTTTGTCTCTGTTACCTGTGGTCAAAAAGCTCTTCGCATGGAAGAAGTTTTCATGAAGTTGGTTTGTGGTTGTGAAAATGCTGAGTGAAATGTGAATAAAAATCGGAAATCGAAAATCACACATCGCAAATCTTACAAATCATCATTTAGTTTACGAAGTAAACCCCGATATCTGAATTAAATGATTTTCGATTGATAAGATTTCCGATTTCCGATTTTCGATCTTGTATGCTCTGCCCCCCTAAGAAACTGGACACAGATTGTAAGGAGTCGGTACAGTACGCTTGATCTGATATTCTCAAATCTATAATCTCATATTACGAAGCAACTCCCGATATCTAAACTGAATGATTTTCGATTGATAAGATTTCCCATCTCCCATCTCCCATCTCCCATCTCCCATCTCCCATCTCCCATCTCCCAT
>CAYOLE010000058.1:10074-15705 GCA_964404705.1 uncultured Rhodohalobacter sp.
ACTAAAACGGAGCATCATCATCTCCGCCGGGATTGTGGGTTGGCGGGGGAGTGGCCGGTGATTGATCATCAGGCAGAAACGGACTGTTACCATTATCGGATCCGCCGGGCATGGGCTGATCGGTTTGCGTTAATTTCTCAAAGCGCGCATACTGTTTAACGAAATACATGTTTGTGGTTCCGACTGGACCATTACGCTGCTTGCCGATAATCAGCTCTGCAAGTCCGTTGGTAGATTGGCCCTCGGCAGTGGTCGTGATGCCATAATACTCCGGCCGGTAAAGGAAACAAACCACATCGGCATCCTGCTCGATAGATCCGGATTCCCTGAGATCACTCAATTGCGGACGCTTATCGCCGCCGCGCTGTTCTACCTGGCGGCTAAGCTGTGATAGTGCAATCACCGGTACACTTAGTTCCTTGGCGAGGGCTTTTAATCCTCGGGAGATTGTGGCGATCTCCTGCTCACGGCTGCCGATTTCACGCGAACTCGCGGTCATCAGCTGAAGATAATCCACTACTATCAGCCCGATATCGTGTTCACTTTTCAGACGGCGGCATTTGGTCCGAAGCTCCATCAGGCTGAGGCCGGGTGTATCATCAATGAAAATTTTAGCGGTAAAGAGCCGGCTTGCCGCATCGATCAGACGTTTGAAATCCTCATCCTTTAACTGGCCGGTACGCGCCTGCTGTGCATCAATCCGTGCTTCCATGGTCAGGAAACGCTGAACGAGCTGCTGCGATGACATTTCCAGGCTGAAGATCGCCACGTTTTTGCGCATCGATTCATCGGGATAGAGGACAGCATTGCGGGCGCAGGTGAGTGTAAACGCCGTTTTACCCATCGACGGACGTGCAGCGATAATAATCAGGTCGCCATCCTGCCAGCCTGAGGTATATTTATCCACATCCAGTCCGGCCGGAACACCGGTAATTCCCGAGGGCTTGCCCCGGAGATCTTCAAGGTACTGAAGTGTATCTTTGAGCACGTCGCCGATTGCCTGCGCACTGGCGCGGGATTTGGTATTGGCAATTTCAAAGATTCGCTGTTCAGCAGAATCGAGTGATTCATAAGCATCGGTAGTTGAATCGTAGGCATTTTTTATAATTTCGTTGCACTGCAGAATCAGCTTACGTTTAATCGCTTTCTCTGAAATGATCTGTGCGTGATAACTCACATTGGCGGCGGAACTGACCGATCGTGTCAGGTCGGCCAGGTAACTGCCCCCGCCAATCGTATCAAGGAGGCCATTATCACGAAGCTCGTTTTCTACAGTGAGCAGATCCAGCGGATTATCGCGTTCATACAAGTCGTGAAGGGTTTCAAAAATGTGCCGGTGTGCGGGTTTGTAAAAATCTTCCGACTGAAGCTGCTGAAGGGCGATGGTGGCAGCTTCATGTTCAATCAGCATTGCCCCGAGTACAGCTTCTTCAACTTCCACCGCCTGAGGTGGCACCCGCCCGCCATCTTTAGGAGAAGAGTTACTGTTACCGTTCTGAAAATCCGGTCTTTTGTGATCTGCCATATAAATAAAAACATTCTAAAAAGTGAGCGAAGTGCCGATTTATAGCCTAAACGGCCACCAGGGTTCGTGGCCGCCGGCGACCGTTTAAATTAACAAAAAAGCAGATGATTCGAGAATGGAAATAGGTATAGATCCCAATTTTTTCTGGAAAGAGCAGATTCTGATTTTCAATGAGAAACTCAGAATTCTCAGAGTAGATTTCATCAAAAACAGAAAGCCCTGAACAATGTAATGGGATAAAGAAAAAAAGCCTGTCAGTGTTTCACAGATCAGATCCAGAAGGCTGAAAAGAATATCTGACAGGCTACGCGAAATTTCACCTCTTGATGTTTATTTAGAAGTAAAACACAACGCCGGCTGAAACGGCATTTCCGCTAAAACCCGCTCCCTCAAAGGATTCTTCATTATCGTCCGGATTCAGGAACAGATATCGGTAATCCAAATTCAGTGCTAAATTTGTAGCAACCGGGAATTCTGCTCCAAATCCCACATGATAACCCAGATTAAACCTGCTGCTGTCGTCAAATCCGATATCATCAATAATTCCTGATGTAGAATAACGGGTATGATAAGCACCAATACCAAGTACACCATAGGGTGCAAAAGCTTCGGAAATGGGTGCAAAGAGTAATAACGACGCTGTTATAGGTACAAAACTGGTTTTAACTGTGTTATCGCCAATGCCGTATGTTTGGCCGGCACGATATTCAACAGCTCCTTCAAAACCAACCACAGCTCCCGGTCTGAATCTGACCTGAATGCCATAATAGAAATTACCTTCATCGGCATCCTGTGCCTGGTAATATCCAAGACGGGGTCCAAATCCGAAAGTATCAGTTATTGCAGCACGGTCTGCAGCCGTTTGGGCACTTGCTGCGAATGTTAATGTTCCCACGAAGAATGTAAAGAGTACAATACTTTTTTTAATCATGATGTCTATCTTTTTCTCTTAATTATAGTTTTTATCTAATTAATAATATTGCTGTGAAGAACAGAAGTTCCCTCTCGATAAACCCCGACTCTCAGGTTAATATTGGGATAGGATAATTAGAAACAAGGGTGTTACAGGAAAGTTTGTGAAAGAAAGGGATTTAAGGTTCACTAAGCACTTCAATAAGTAAGTGACTTATTTATAGAAACAAAGAAGCTGTTCAAATTCTACTTTTTACAACTACTGACTAGTGCCATTTTCATCCCGGCACAGCCAGTTTATTTCGGGCTGAACTGCAAATTGATGGCCAGCAACAGAAATGCCACGAATCAATTCAAGTAAATCAAGCCTGATATTTTTTAACCAGGTCCAGAAAATTCTGGAGTAAAAGGGATCCAACCTGTCCTGATTTTTCGGGATGAAACTGCACGCCCATAAAGTTGTCTTTAGCAACCACTGCAGCAAAATTGTTAATATAATTACAGGTCGCCAGCGTGTATTTGTTAGCCGGCGCGAAATATCCGTGAACGTAATAAAGAAACTGGTTATGGCCTATTCCCTTAATCAGCGGATGATCCAAATTCGGTTCAAATTGATTCCAGCCCATGTGAGGTACTTTGGCCCTGGTGGAATCGAATTTTTTCAGGCGTCCAGGAATCAAACCAAGCGTTTTTGTGTCGCCTTCTTCAGACGATTCGTAGAGAAGCTGCATTCCAAGACAGATTCCGAGCACTGGCTTGGACGTGTTTTTCAGCCAAACATCCAGATTCCGGGATTGAAGATCATGCATTGCAGCTCCCGCATGCCCAACTCCCGGAAAGATGATACCATCTGCTTTTTCAAGCTCGTCAGGTTCATCAGAAATAAAATAGTCGGTCTCCAGTCGTTTCAATGCATTCGAAACTGAAGTCAGATTTCCAGCCTGGTATTTGATGATGCCTATCATGTGTTGTTTTTAGTTGAAGTAAAATATGTGTCAAAAAAGCGCGAATTTCACGCGCGGGTACTTCCATCAAGGAGAGACTTTCTTAATCTTTTCACTTTTCAAATCAAATAATTCCTTTTGTTGTCGGAAGAATTCCACGAATCCGCTCATTCCGGCTGATAGCAAACCGCAATGACTTTGCGAAACCTTTAAAGACAGACTCAATAATGTGATGTTCATTTTTTCCGGATGCTTTAACATGCAGAGTAGCCTTTACGTTCATGGCCAGGGAGTAAAAAAAGTGCTCTAACATTTCAGTTGGGAAATCCCCGACATATTCTCTTTTCAGATCTACGTCCCACCGCAGATAGGGGCGGTCGGAAAGATCAATAGCCACGGTGGCCTGCGCCTCATCCATTGGAAGAACAAACCCGTATCGCTGAATTCCTGCCTTGTTTACAGAGATTGCTTTGAGGAGAACCTGACCCAGCGAGATGGCTGTATCTTCAATGGTGTGATGCTCATCCACCTCCAGGTCGCCCTCGCAGGTCAGTTCCAGATCGAGCAAGCCGTGACGCGCTATCTGATCCAGCATGTGATCAAAAAAGCTTAAACCCGTGCTGATCTCACTTTTCCCTGTTCCGTCCAGGTTCACAGAAATGGATATTTTCGTCTCTTTCGTCTCTCTTTTGAGGGATGCTTTTCGGGATGGAAAAAGGATTGACCGCGTGAGATCCGTCCAGCGGTCCGCTTGCTCAATAGATTCGTCATTCGATTCAAACAGATATATCTTTTCTTTTTTGATGACGCCGTCTGCTTCTGAAGATTTAAAATCACCATTCTTAATTCCCTCATTGATGATCAGCTCACGCTGAAAACCGGAGAGAGATTCCATGTCGAAACTCAGCTCAGCATCCGCTTCCTGTAGATATTTCATGCCAAACAGCGCACCTTCAGGCAGCAGATTTTCATTGTCCGATTTCAGTGCTGTGGGATAGATGTATATTTTCATGGGTTCAATTGATTTAGTGGTAAAAAATCTCTCCGCCAACTGGCGGAGAGATGATCAAATCCCGTATGACCGGGGTTCCGATCTGAGGGTGTACAGTATCTGAATTCAGCCCGGGAACACCCTCAGATAAAGCCGGGTACATCCGCCTATCTCATCTCCACTTGAGGAAAGATCTGAAAAAATCATCCCAGAACATCTTTCAGCGCCCTCAAAAACTTCACATTCTCATCCGGCATGCCTATCGTGACCCGCAGGCAATCTTCACAGAGCGGTTCATTGCCGCGATAGCGCACAATTACGTTCAGTTTTGCCAGGTTTTGATAGACTTCCTTTGCATTCCGGACTTTAAATAGCAGAAAGTTTGAATTGGATGGGAAGACCTTTTTTACAGCATCACTATGTTCGAGTTGTTCCGCTACGTACTGACGCTCTTCACGGATTTTTTTGATGTTGAATTTCAGAAGCTCAAGGTTCTCGAACGCTTTCATTGCTATGTCTGCCGTCAGTTTGTTGATGTTGTAGGGCGCTTTCACCCGCATCATATAGCTGATGATTTCCGGGCTGGCAATGGCCACGCCGAGGCGGATTCCCGCCAGGCCAAATGCCTTTGAAAACGTCTGCAGCACCACAAGGTTCGGATACTGCTGCACCATCGCTGCCATCGACTCCTGCCTGCTAAAGTCAATATAAGCCTCATCCACTACAACAATTCCGGGAAAGGTTGTGGTCAGCTTGAGCAGATCTGTCCGCTTCATGTCATTGGCCGTGGGGTTGTTTGGCGAACAAAGAAACAAAAGTTTGGTTGAATCATCTGCCGCCTCACGAATACGATCGGGCTGAAGCTGAAATTTATCTGATAGCATCACCTCTTTTATCCCCACATTGTTGATGCTGGCCGAGACCTTGTACATACCATACGTTGGAGGTGTTGTGATGATGAAATCTTTTCCCGGCTCGCAAAAAATCCGCATCAGCAGATCGATCGGCTCGTCGCTACCTACCCCCAGGAAAATGTTCTCCACCTCCACTCCCCGATAGTCCGCAATCACCTCGCGCAGGCGATCCTGTGTGGGATCCGGATAGCGATGCAGGTCCAGCGAGTTCCGGACGGTGGATCCAAAACTATTTTCATTCGCATCCAGCAAAATACCCGAATCAAAGTCATCCCGCGCACTGCGATAAGGTGTCAGGTTTCGGATATTTTCGCGGATCAGGGATTGGATGTCGGTTGTTGGCAT
>CAYOLE010000059.1:0-15555 GCA_964404705.1 uncultured Rhodohalobacter sp.
TTAATGTGAAATCAGCTGACGAGATATATCAAAAAGCATTGAAGACCGGAGCTAAAACTGTGATGAAACTTTCTGATCAGGAATACGGACGAACCTGTGGTGTGAAAGATCCTTCAGGAAATACCTGGTGGATCACTTCACAAGAGTGATAGCATTTCTTTTAGAAATTTGGAAAAGTGGTAAGCATCTGTTGATAACTTTAGTTTTTACGAACGATTAATGAATAATAAATGAATAACTATTCTCAGACACAGACCAACCTTCCGGTCTATATTCTTTGGGCAAAACTTCAGCATACCTCATATAAGCCATATATCCTTTACGTGTGGCTCCGTATGTTTCCATAATCTCACCATTCGGATCTATTGTGATGGGCCGTTCGTCGAGTTCAAGAAAGGAAGTTTGTGCATTAGCCGGTCTCCGGGTTTTGCCTGCCCATCGAGAAAAGCCTTCTTCCTCTTCACTTCCCCGGTAAATTATCTCCAGGTTACCATAGTAGTGGACATGATAATGATCCTGATCTTCCGTTTCCTTGACTAACCGACTGGCTGTGATCCGGCGTCGATTTGTTGGCGGATATCCATAACTGCGGCGGGAAATCAGGTAGATCAGATAACCCTGATTTTCAAGTTTATCATTCACCAGTGACAAAAAAAAGTGCTGTAATGATCCCATAAATGCATCTCTCCGCTGTGAAACCCAATATTCTTGTTGAACAGAATCGGCCGGAGTGAGCGATGTGAAAAATGAATCGCCGTCCCAGCGGGTAACAGTGCCTGAATGCCGGAATTCATCAAGATGATATGTGATAAGATAGCCGGTTGCCCGATTTTCAATTTGTAGAGGTGCAAGGGCTTCGGCCGTAAATCGACCCCACCATCGGCTTTGGAAACGAAGGACTTCAGGATTCAATATAATCACAGAATCTGCCTTGGAGGTTTCGCCTATAAAAAGATTTTTGAAACGATTTAAATGGCGTTCCCAGCGTTCATCCAGGTTGCCTACATACAACTCGCCAAGATCGTAAACAACAGGTTCCAGTTTTCTGTTAATGATTTTGTCCTCCCCCGACTTAAGTACAATTTCTTGTGATGAACGGCCATATCCTATAATTGAAATTGTGAATGTATGTGCACCGGGAGGCAGGTTTGAGAGAATAAACCGACCGGCATGATCTGTTGATGTTCCCAGGGATGTACCAGAAAGAAATACATGTGCGCCGAGAAGCGGATTATTCGTAGTGGAATCGATTACCGTACCTGAGATAGTGGCCGGTTCAATAGGTTGTGCGTTTATGCTGCCTGATAACAGGTAAAAGACGCAAAAAAGCGGGAGTAGTATGAATTTGATTCCGTTCAACCTGGTTTCTCCGCTGATTATTTGAATGTGACGGATACTTAAATTTAGCAGGTATTTATAGAATTTCAAGTGTTCGTAACAATCTGAACAGATTTTTACAGAATAATAGTAGACACTTTATTTTTCCCCCTGGCACCCGGACGATGCAAAAATTTTTCAAAGCAAATAGGAACGAATCGGGAAAATTGCTACTTTTTGACTCGTGTTCAAAATTTGACCAATAGTCATGAATAAAGAAAAATATAGCAGAAAGGAAGAAGAGCATAAACGACGCAGGACGCTCATTCTGAATGTTGCCGAACAGGTAATATCTGAAGTGGGGTTTGAAAGTGCGACTATGAATCAGATTGCTGAACGTGCAGGAGTTGGTAAAGGAACACTCTACCTGCATTTTGACAGCAAGACGTCGATTTACCTGGCTATCTGCGAAAGAGGCTCGCGCCTGCTGAACGAAAAAATGGCAGCTGTTTTGGCAAAAGATCTCACCGGGCTGGAAATGGTGGAAATGCTGGGGAATACATATTTACGATTTATTCAGGATAATCCTCAGTATTTTTACGCATTCAGCTATTACGAAGGGGTCATGACTGACCAAAAAGTTAAGTCAAGTGAGATATCTGAGCAGTGCGAACAGAACGCGAAAAATGGCATGACATATATTGTCCGCTCACTTCAGATTGGTATGCAGGATGGATCGATTGATGATTCGTACGATCCCATGCAACTTGGAGTTATGATTTGGGGAGCCTCAAGAGGAATCGTGAATATGGCTTTTTTGAAAGAACAGGGACATCATTTCAAATTGCTCGATGAGGTGGATGTTAGCCTGGAAACGATGATTAATGGTTTTATACAACTGATTGGCCGTGGTATTTCAAAAAAATGACCGCCGGTCAAAAAAGGATGTAACTTTTCTATTTTATTGTCGTAGTAAACGTTTGAGATTTCTAAATAATGAACTGCATTCTTAATTTTATGTTTCAACAATCTGGTAAGACAGTACTGCCGTTTTTATTGCTGATTATAATTTTATTTACCAAGGTTGGAGTAATAAAGGCTCAGAATTCTCAGGCTTTGGATGAGCATGAGGATCAAATTACAATTACTGTTGAAGAAGCGATTCAGATAGCGCTTGTAAATAATCATATGTTGCGCAGAGGCTTACTGGAAATAGAGCTTGCCGACGCCCAAATTCGTGAAGCATGGGGAAGTGTATATCCTCAAATAAATACCTCAGGTGAATATACCCGGAATATAAAAACCCCCAATCCGTTTGCAGGTTCTGATGCCGGCGGTCTTTTCGAAACATTCGGAGCGATTGAATGGCTTGCCTTTAATGAAGGAGCGCGTACCGACGGTGATGAATCAACAGAACCTATCTCTTTCGATGAGTTTTTAGATCGCCAGAGAGAGGGATACAGGGAAGCCGGGCTTTCACCGCCCGGAATGGACGGAACCAATCCTTTTGCTGTAGAAAACCAGTTTAATTTTGGTATCAGCGTATCTCAAACACTATATAACGGTGCTGCTTTTGCTGCAATCCGTGGAGCCCGGCAGCTAAGAGAACTGAATGAGGATGGTTTTGAACGGGAGCGTCAGGAGGTGGCTGATGCTATTCGCGGCGCTTTTTATGGAGCCCTGTTAGCTGCGGAACAGACAGAGGTTTTACGATCAAGTGTGGAAAGATTGCGGGTAACGGCACGAGAAGCGGAACGATCCGTTGAGGCAGGAGTGGCATCGAAATTTAACCGGGTGAGCGCAGAAGTGGAATTGGTAAATCTCGAAACCGAACTCATTGAGGCGGAAAACAGGGCGGAAATGGCCTTAAAGAATCTCGCATTGCAGCTTGGCATCTCTCCCCGGACATCCATCACACTTAGAGGCTCTCTCGAATTTGATCAACTGGAACCTGAGGAGTATCTCGATACGGAATCAGCTCACGAAGTTGCCCTGCAGCAACGTCCCGATCTTAAACAGACCCGTGGTATGCGCGAACTGCAGGAGGTGGAAAAAAACATTACACAATCTCAATATATGCCTACCGTGAATGCATTTGCCAACGCGGCTTATATCGGCTCGGTTCCATCAAACCGGACAGCAATTTCTCCAGTGGAAGGTGAAGATTTTACATTTACCTCCACGGACCGTGGCTTTTTTGATGATTCGTACTGGGAACCGGCGGTTGCGGTGGGACTTCGGCTCAACTGGTCTATATTTGATGGATTTCAGCGTAGAGCCCAGGTTCAACAAAACAATATCTCCATCAGGCAGACAGAAATTGATATGGAATTTCAGAAAAATACCATTTACCTGGAGATTGAAGAGGCTATTAATAATCTGGAGACGTCCCTGGAACGAATTCGCAGTCAGGAGAGAAATCTTGAACAGGCTGAACTTAACTATGAATTTTCAGTGACACGTTTGCAGGAAGGAGCGGGAACGGCACTTGAAGAACGCCAGGCATCATCACTATTGGATCAAAGCCGGCTAAATTATTTAGGCGCGGTCTATGATTACCTTGTAGCCCAAAGCACATATCGTAAGGCACTGGGGCAACCTATATTAACCGATTTATAACATTCTAAATAATAGGGTAATGAGTATAAAATATATAAACCGAACTCTGTTGGTCATTCTCACCGCGCTTTTGCTGGGAGCCTGCACTAACGGTGACGAACCAGGGCAACAAGATAGAACCCGGTTGGTTGCCGTTGAAACAATCACAATGGAGCCTGATAGTTTTGAGGATTTTATTCGTTTAACCGGAACTGTAGAGGCGTTTGAGGATGCGGTAATATCAGCAGAAACACAGGGCCGGATATTGGAAATAGCGGGCAGGGGAGCTTCAGTTAATGAGGGAGATATAATTGCCCGGCTCGATGACCGCATGATTCAGGCACAGTACAATTCAGCTCAAACAGCATACGAACTTGCTATTGATAATTATAACCGGCTGGAATCTCTTCATGCTGATACGATCATTAGTACACAGGATTTTCAAAACGCCAGGGCTCAGCGGGATCAGGCAAAAGCACAGCTTGACCAAGCCGAAAAACAGCTTCGTGATTCTAATATTGAAGCACCATTTAGCGGCCGTGTGGAGGAGCGAATGGTGCAAAGAGGCGAATTGATCAGCCCAGGTATGCCGGTAGCGAGGCTTGTAAACACCCGCGAGGTGAGAATTCTGACAGGAATTCCGGAGCGTTATTCCGGCGAGATAACAGAAGGATCACCGGTAGAGATTCGTCTCAGGTCAGGTGAATCCATTCAAAGTGCAATAGCGTATGCCGGTAATGTCATTGATCCGGATACACGGACCTTCACTGCAGAGATTGAGCTTCGGAATCCAGATCGGCTTCTCAAACCGGAAATGGTGGTAGACCTGAGGGTGAAGCTTCATACGCTTGAAAATGCAATGATTATTCCGCGAACAGCTGTAGTGCGTAATGAGGATGGGGTTAGCGTATTCAAAGCCGTGGAAAATGATGGCAACAAAAGGGCACAGCTAACTTCAGTTCAAACGGGAAGAGCTTCGGGTTCTCTGATAGAAATTGTGTCGGGAATTGATCCCGGTGATGAGATTGTCTTTTCGGGCATTAGTAATCTAAACGACGGCGACAGGCTGAACATTCTTAATAATGAAACCAGCGTCGAACGCTCAGACCGTCTTCAAACTGCCGACAGTCCGTTCGTTTCATATTAGACAATCAAAATTAACCCAGAAATTTTGTCCAGATCAACGTTGGTAACCAATGAAATTAACTGAACTAACTATCAAAAACCGCACGGTAATAACCGTGCTGACTGCCATTTTGGTAGTCGCGGGGGCTTTCAGCTACAACGCCATTCCAAAAGAGTCAAATCCATCCATTGAGATACCGATCTTTATTGTAAATACGGTATATCCGGGCATCTCCCCGTCGGATATGGAATCTCTGATTACACAGCCGATCGAGCGTGAGCTGCAGGGAATTAACGGCGTTAAAGAAATTGTATCGACCACCACAGAAAGTTTTAGCAGCGTTGTGGTTGAATTTGATCTGGATGTGCCGCTGAATGTCGCAAGTCAGCGTGTACGGGAGCGGGTTGATCTTGCCCGCACTGAATTACCGCCCGAAGCCGAGGATCCGTTTATCGTGGAAATTGATCTGGACGATTTTCCTGTTTTGACGGTTAATCTGGCCGCTGATTATCCCTTATCGAGACTTACCCAGGTTGCTGAAAGACTGAAGGATGATATGGAGGCAGCATCGGGTATACGCGAGGTAGAGATGGTAGGCGATGTCGAAAGGGAAGTTCAGGTAAACGTTGATTTAGGATCTCTAAATGGTTATGGCCTGAGTTTTGGTCAGCTCGTAAGTGCAATACAGGGGCAAAATTTAACAATTCCCGGCGGTACTGTTGATGTTGATAAATTCAGCTATCTGGTACGGGTCAGCGGAGAATTCGAACAACCTGAAGAGATTGAAAATCTTGTAGTAGCGAGGCCGGCAGGCGATGGTCCGCTGGGGCCGGGACTTGTGTATATGCGCGATGTGGCCGATGTGATGTTTGGTTTTAAAGACCGCGAAAGTTATGCAAGATTACGTGCATATAAAGTAGAAGAGAATGGAAGAACGGTAGAGCTGGATGAAACCGAAATCAGTGACAACCAGGTGATCAGCCTTAATGTGAAGAAGCGGCCAGGTGTAAATATTATAGAAGCGGTTGATGAGGTATTGGCTATAGCAGATCAGGCCGCATTGCCCGGAGGCACCTCAGTTTTAATTACGGGCAATCAAAGCGAGGAAGTGCAACAACTGATTTCAGATCTGGAGAACAGCATTATCAGCGGAATGCTGTTTATTGTGCTTGTGCTTGTGTTTTTTTTGGGTGTCAGAAATGCTTTGCTTGTGGCAACAGCAGTTCCGCTCTCAATTTTTGTGGGCTTTATTGTACTGTTTAGTTTCGGCTACTCTGTTAATTTTATCATCCTTTTCAGTCTGATCATAGCTCTCGGTCTTTTGGTTGATAATTCCGTGGTTGTAGTTGAAAATATCTATCGCTACAGGGAGTTGGGATACGAACGCTTTGAAGCAGCAAAACTTGCCACCGACGAAGTGGGTTATGCCCTCATTGCGGCTACATCTACCCTGGTAGCTGCATTCCTGCCGATGACTTTCTGGCCCGGTATAATTGGGCAGTTTATGGGATATCTGCCAACAACACTGATTATTGTACTTCTTTGCTCGCTTTTTGTAGCCCTGGTTATTTACCCGATTTTAACAGCTTATTTTGTGAGACTTGAAAAAGAGGAGAAAAAGAATCCCTCGGTGTTTGTGAAGGGAATTTTGTTGGCCGGTCTTGTTTTCCTGGCAGTAATAATTGGTATGGCCAATTTCACATCATTGATGGTTACCCTTTTGGTGATTCTCTTTTTCTATGTTACCTATCGTTATCTTATCAGTCCGGCTGCTAAAGTTTTCAATGACCGGCTATTTCCCAGAACGGTTCAGAATTATAAACTTCTGCTGAGGTATTTGTTAAAAAGAGATTATACAGGGAAATATGCACTTTTAAGGAATACAATGGCACTTGGCAGCTTTGCGTTGGCCGCATTATTTGCAATAATAGCTGGAGTCGTATCTCTCTTTTCACCGGCTTCTGTAATTTTCCTGGTTATCGCCGGTTTATTTGGAATTGTGGGTCTGGTCCTGATCGTATTTCACCTGTTTGAGGCGATCTTTCGCGGCGCACTGATTTCAGTCTATATTGGAATAATTCTGGCTTTATTTATTGCGATGGTACTTTTGCTTGTTTCACTGGGTACACCCATTACCGGAATGGAGTGGACGGTTTTAATGATGCTGCCTGCAGTCCTTATTCTTATAGGCGCGCTGGGAATGCTGAGAAAATCAGATAAACCGATAATGCTTACAGATAATCGCGCGCTGCTTCTCAACTCAACAATGGGAGTTTTAATTTCAATTTTTGTTTTGTTCTCTCTTATACCCACGGGAGTTGAATTCTTCCCCGACACAGATCCCAGCCGTATTATTGTTGAACTTGAGGGGCCGATTGGGATGAATGTGGAAGCAAGCAATGTTATTGCAGAAGATGTTCAGCAGCGAATCTACAGACTTATGGACGAAGATTCGGGAGTTAAAGGAAATATTGAAAATATTCAGACCAATGTAGGCGTATCCGGCGACCCGTTTTTTGGCGGCGGCGCTCAAAGCGCAGAACGGTCCCGGCTCACAGTAAATCTTGTGGATTACGGTGAAAGAGCTGAATCCTCAGCAATCACTCTTTCGAAAATACGGGAGGTTGCCCGCGATATTCCCGACATGATAGTAAATGTTGATGGAGAACAGCAGGGTCCGCCCACCGGGCCGCCTGTAAATATTGAAATTTCAGGCCCGGATTTTAATGAAATTACCCGAATAACCCGAGAGATAACCGCTCAGTTAAATGAAGCATCAGCAACCGGAACAGTACCAGGTCTTGTGGATGTTCGCAATAATGTGAGTGGTGGTTTTCCCGAATACAGGGTGTTGGTGGATTATGAAAAAGCAAGCCGGTTTGGTCTAAATATGGCGGATATAGCACAAACCATCAGGATTGCCAATAATGGACTTGAAGCCAGTGAGTGGCGCGATGGCGAGGATGAATACGACATTATGGTTCGTCTGCAACCAGAAGATCGCGAGGATCTTGAAAGTTTGAGAAATCTTAATATCAGTACAGCAGCAGGCACAACTGTTCCACTTGTTTCAGTAGCTGATTTTGTGGAGGATATAGGTCTTGGGTCGATAACGAGGCTTAACCTGGAACGCACAGCCACCATTGAAGGTCGTGCAGCGCCCGGTTTCAGTGGCCCGGAAGTACTGGCGTCTGCACAGGAAATACTTGCTGATTACAGGGAAGCACTCCCGGAAGGTTATTCAATGGAATATACAGGCGAGAGTGAAGAACAGGAAGAAGCATTTAGTTTTCTCACAACAGCACTTCTTGTAGCGGGCGCATTGATTTTTCTTGTGATGCTTGCAAATTTTAACAATATAGTTTCACCGCTCATTATTATTACCGCGGTTGGGCTTAGCCTGATCGGAGTCCTGCTTGGATTGATTCTGACGCGTACACCCTTTGGATTGATGACCTTTATCGGCGTCATTTCCCTGGCGGGGATTGTGTGTGTTAATAATATTGTGTTGATGGACTACGTGAAACAGCTTACGGATCAGGGAATCAATAAGATGAGCGCAATTATTGAGGCGGGAACTATTCGGTTCCGGCCTGTTTTGCTTACGGCGCTAACAACTATTCTGGGTCTCGTTCCCCTCACGTTTGGAATTAATATAGATTTTGTAGGACTTTTTACTGATTTCGATCCCAATTTTCAATTCGGTTCGGAAAGCACAGCTTTTTGGGGTCCCATGGGAATTGCAATTATTAGCGGCCTTACATTCGCCACATTTTTGACACTCGTGGTAGTTCCAGTGCTATATTCATCATTCGACTCTGTTTCAGGCAGGATTAGAAAGCTTGCGGATTGATAATCAAAAAAATGGCGAGAGATTAGCAGGATAGCTTCTGCAATACTTATTTCATATTTTGCATTATTCGAAAAATAGTGAAATTGCATCCGGAACCGGATTTTCTGCTTCTACATATTTTAATCACTGTAACAGAGCATCTATGGGCGATTCTGCAGAATTTCATTGATAATTCCATAATATAAAAAAGCAAATTGATTTGATACAAAGACCTCAAACTCTATTCCTGATATCTGCATTTATCTTAAATCTTCTTGTGTTCTTTAACCCTATTTACCGGCACGCAATGAATGATCCATCAGTTTGGATCGGCATTAGTTTCGCTGTGTTGCTTACAGTTTCCATGCTGATTAGCATCGTGGCTATATTTTTGTATGGAAATCGAATCATTCAACTGAAATGGGTAAACGCAGCTACATTTTTTCAAATCGCGGGGTTTGGTATAGCCGTTGCCATTTTATTTACTATGGGTGACTTTGGACAATATTTATGGCGTGAAATTTTAGGTACGGGCTTGGTTTTTTTAGCTTTGATAGCTCTCTGGCAAGCCGGCAGATTTATTAAAAAAGATCAGGAGCTGGTTGAGTCGATGGATCGGATCCGCTGAGTATTGTGGAGACTCAGCAGGAAGCCCCGCTTGGAAAAATTGTTGCCCTGTTGTTTGCCGGTTTAATCACGTTTGGGCTGGCCCCAATACTTGTCAGGTTTGCAACCGACATCGAGCCCATGGCACTTGCCGCTCTTCGTACGGGTTTTGCGGTACTCTGCCTGGCTCCATTCTGGCTTCCCAGGCGGAAAACAATACCAGAACTAAAAAGTAAGGGAATCAGTCATTACCTTTTGGCTCTGGCCGGTATTTGTCTTGGACTTCATTTCTCATTCTGGATAGCATCATTACATTACACATCGGTAGCTTCAGCATCGGTTCTGGTTACGATGCACCCTGTCATGCTGATTGTGGCAGAACGGCTGATCTTTAAAAAAAGCTTCCGGCCGCTTGTTTGGCTTGGGGTTATCATCTCATTTACAGGTTCTGTACTACTTGGTGTAGCTGATGAAACAAGCCTCGAAATGTTTCCTGATGCCTTGCTGGGAAACACGTTCGCTTTTACAGCGGCAATTATTTTTGTTATCTATTTTTTGCTTGGCAGAAAAATCAGGCAATACACCGAATGGATCGATTATGTGTTTTATGTTTATTTATATGCAACAATTACATGCATTTTACTTACCCTGTTTTGGGTGGGAGGCCTTCCCGTAGTAAGTAAGACAGCCCTGCTGGTAGGCCTGGCCCTGGCTGTTGGCCCGACAATAATAGGACATGGGTCAATGAATTTTGCCGTGAAATATGTATCACCCACGCTACTCTCCACTTTAATTTTGTCTGAAGCGATTTTTGCTGCAGTTGCAGCGTATTTTATTTTCAACGAAATACCGACAATCTTTTCGATCGGAGCAATGGTCGTAATTATGGTTGGGGTAACATTCACGTGGTACAGAAGAGTGAAAAAGCCTTCAGTATAAATAATATCACCACATACTATTTCTTATGTAATACTGTTTGTACTCTTTTTAAACAGTTAGCAAACACAAAAGTATTAGAAATAAAATATAAAACTTGCCTGAAGCTGTGAATAGCAGGCGTTCTGTTAGATTCATCTAAAAAGATGGAAAATCTGATTTTAATATTGGATATTTGCATCGCTATAAATTATAAAAATGATTTTGTTAAAAAATACGTTTGGTAAATAGACCTTTAATGTAGACAGGAAACAACATACCTGTAATCCATTATAAGGTTTATACAACAGGAACGAATCTGTTACTGATGATAAAATGTTACAAAAAAAGATCTCTTAAGAGAGCCGTCGGAGAGTGTTTAACAATACTTCTATTTGCTTCCATAGTAAGCTGTTCCGGAACAGAAGAAGCTGAAGAAATCACTTTATCTAAAAGTACGTTTTCCATAACTACAGGAGAACCGGTACAGCGTGACCTCTCTGAAATTCAGCAAAGGGGCACGTTTAGAATGATTACCTATTACAGCTCCAACACATACTTTTTAAACCAGGGAATTGAAGTAGGATTTGAATATGAACTGATCCGCGAATTTACCAGGGAAAATGATCTGGCATTAGAAGTAGTTATTGTCGGGGCAGACGAGAATCCGTTCGAATTGTTAAATAGCGGAGCGGGGGATGTAATAGCGGCAAATTACACCATCACCCCTGAACGGCGGGAGGTGGTTAATTTTACCCGCCCATATAATCTGGTAGACCAAATTCTGGTATTTTCAAGTGAGCTTACACCCATGCCTCAGTCTATTGAAGATCTTGTTGATATGGATATTCCGATATCTGTAAGCAGAAACAGCTCGTATTATGAAAAACTGTCCGAATTACAGGAGAATGGGTATGATTTAAACATTCAGCTTCTGCCTGATGAACTTGATACTGAGGCCACATTGGTTGAAGTTGCGCAAGGTAACCTGATGGCAACAGTTGCAGACGACAATATGTTCGATGCTACAAACCGCTATATGGACGGTCTGTTTCCAGGCCCCACTATTGCAGAAAAAGATACAATTGCGTGGGCTATTCGAGATAATGCACCTGATCTTGAAAATAAAATGAATCAGTTTCTTTATAAGCATTTTCGTTTTACTGAAGATCGCGAACACCCCCGGCGCTCTACATTTTTAAACATAATGAGACAGCGGTACTTCCAGGAAGGACCCCAAATTGCGCAGTATTATAATCCTGAATGGCAGTACCAATCGATGGGAATCATTTCTCCATACGATGAAATCATACGGTCCGTATCGGATTCATTGGATGTTGATTGGTTAATGGTAACTGCAATGATCGCGCAGGAATCGGAATTTAATCCAAACAGTAAAAGCTGGGCCGGTGCCGTTGGTTTGATGCAGGTAATCCCCCGTTTTGTGAATATACAATATAACGATCTTTATGATCCGGTCACCAATATTAAAGAAGGTGTGAGGATTTTTAAAGAGCATATGGATCATTACTCTTATATGGATAGCACCAATCAGCTTGCGTTTTCTCTTGCTGCATACAACTCCGGAATGGGGCATGTGGCCGATGCCAGGAGATTGGTGATGGATCAAAATAAGAATCCCAATGAGTGGGAATATGTGGCTGATGCACTGCTTAAATTGATGCAAAGACGGTATTATCAGCAGGCACGCCATGGGTTTGCCCGTGGCATTGAGACGGTGCAATATGTAGATGAGATTAAAAATCGATATCGAACGTATGAATCAATTCTGGCACTGTCGGAAAGACAGCAAAACCGTAATCTATCGGGCATCATAGGCCACAGAGATTTTAATACACCTTAAAAATTAAAAGGGTTAAATCATCGAACTGCGTACTTCCGGTGAATCGGTTTACGTTTTCAATAATGGAATCCCGAATTTCTTCAGAGGATTTAAACCGGTTTTTAATAATCGTCTCTTTCAGTCTCTCAACTCCAAATTCTTCCTCTATATCACCGGATTGAGCTTCGTTAATGCCATCCGTATAACAAACTACGATATCACCGCTATTTAAAAGAATGTCAACTGATTCGTAGGGCATCATGCTTTCCAGTGCACCCAATAAAAGGCCGCCTTCGGATAGTTCTCGAAAAGAATTTGAGCCCTCTTTCAACAAAAGCGGCGGATTATGTCCGGCATTTACATATCTGAAAATACGGCTGCTGTGATGGTATTTACCCCAAAAAAAAGTGATAAATTTATCGCTGGGTGTATTTTGAAAAATCAGATTATTTATGCGCTCTGTTGCCACAGGCAGAGTAATGTCGTAGGGCAGAAGAATGTGTAACATCGACTGCAGATTGGCCATCAATAAAGCTGCCGCAAATCCCTTTCCTGTAACATCAGCTATTGCGAATATGTGATTTCCATCAGGTGTTTCGGCTATATCATAATAATCGCCGCCCACATGATAAGAACTAACTGTAATGGCAGATAAATCAAGTCCTTCTATTTTGGGTATTTGATCAGGTAACAGCTTGTCCTGTATTGATTTGGCCAAAGACAGTTCCTCTTCCATACGTTCCTTTTCAATCCGTTCTTCAAGCAGATAGGTTCGTTGAATGGAATTGATGGCAAGGTTCGAGAGAGATTTCAGAAAGTTATAATCAGATTCCGTAAAAGGCTTATTGTTTGCTCTATTACCAACTCCAATGACGGCAACTTTACGACCATGAACAGAGATGCTCACCAAGGAACAAATATTACTTTCCTCTAAAACTGGATAAGAATCAATCAACTCATCATCTACGTCAGTTATCTCTTTTGTTTGATTAAATAACTTTTCCAGTTTTTTATTTTCAACTGTAGTGGAAAAATTGCTTGATGCAAGTAATTCAACTGTTTTATCTGTTCGATAAATAAGAAAGAACGAACGGATAAAGAGCTGTCCCATCAGGGCAAATTTAAAAATCCGTGAAATTTTATTGCGGTCAGCCAGTAGATTAAATTCTTTCGAGAGATCGAACAGAGTGTTTAATTCATGAATGCGCTGATCAAGCTTTCGATTTGTTTGTGTAAGCTGATCAAACATTCTGCTGTTGGCTACCGCTGAAGACGATATTATACAGAGACTTTCAACAAACTCAAGTTCGGCAGGTGTAAATTCTTTTTTTGTGAATTTTTCAAAAATCACCAGAAATCCCAGGTGTTGAGTGCTGGTCCTGAGGTTGAACATGGCTCCTTTGGAGAAATAAGGAGTTAATGATTGTAAACGATCAGATAAATCTGAAATTAGGAAATGAGAACGCTTGAGATCATTAGGTTTTAAAGTAAGTTTAAATGTTTGATTGGATATATCTGATCCGCCCTTTGCCAGGGAAACTTTATAGCTATTTGTAGCGGAATCAAAAAGAAGAATAGCTGCGCGTGTTACAAGCAATTTTCCCATTGCTATTCTAAGCAAATTTTCAAAAACGAATTGCTCATCCTGAGCTTCAATAAGAACTCTGCTGGTTTCAAGAACCGTCTTAAGGTCAAGTCGTGATTGATGTTTTGAAAGTAGATTCGCAGACACCAATTTATCAACTCCTGTATTTACACATTACTATTTCATTCGATCCATTGTGGTGAGTATAAGAAACCTCGTCCATAAGAGAGTGGATTAAAAAAACTCCCATGCCGCCTCTTTTTTTCTCCTTTATTTTTCTCTCAATATCAGGTTCATTAAACTTTCTCATTTTGAATGAATTTCCTGTATCCTGAAGCTGTATGCAAATGTGGTCAGATTCGAGTGAGACTTCAATTTCAATGCTGTTTGATGAATCACCCTGGTAGGCATGTTTGATAATATTCGTAATTGCTTCATCAACGGCCAGACGTATGTCTGCAATCTGTTGAGTGTTAAATCCATGAGCTTTAGCATGTCTGCCTACAAATTTACGCACTTCAGAAAGGTTTTCTGTGGAAGCAGTAATGGATTTATGATATGTAGAAAGTGTACCCAATGATGAACTTGTTTTAAGCGTTAGAAAACTTTTGAATGGCTTCTGATTCATCATCAAGAATATCATATAAAGCCGGGAAACCAAGTAAGTCGAACACATTGAAGACTTTATCGTTCATATTGGTAAGTTTAATGTCGCCACCTTCATTTCGTACATCTTCGATGTATGCCATAAATACTCCAAGGCCTGCACTTGCTATATAATCAAGCTCATTAAAATTAACCACAATATTAATCTGCTCTTTTGCAATTAAATCCTGCAGCGCTGATTCAAGTTCAGATGCAGTATGAGCATCCAGCTCGCCCTGGAGGTCCAGTATGCTGCACCCGTCCCCATTTCGGTGATTAATGTTAAAATTTTTCATCTGGAACAAAATTTATGATTGGATATATGCCACAATATAGAACTATCATTGAAATGGGCAAAGTTAACTACGGGAAATGAGATTTGATGTTACATAAGGGGAGAAAAAAATAAGGCATCACACTTATCCGGTGTGATGCCCTGACTATTCATCAAGAGAGACGCTACTTGAGCGCAATTCAAATTAGTAAAAAAGATTTAAAATACATAAGAAAAAATATCTAAAAAGCTATATATGAGTAATTTAGGCGTATCGGTCTACGTGTTTTACGCTATAATTCGTAGCTCCTATATTGCATCGGGTTCCACGGACTGGCCTCGGCGGCCAACCCACGACTGCACATTATAATCTTCTGATAACCTGTTTTGAAATCGCATTGCCATATCACGCGTATCGAATCGTCCCACGCGGACTCTGTACCATACATCACCGGTAACATCATTGCCATGCATTACAACAGTCGAATTTTCATAGCCCCTGTCTTTCCATTCCTGAGCCTGTTGTTCTGCTTTATCTTGTGATCTCCACGCTTCCACCTGAACAACATATTCACCATCATCGGAAAATTCAACGCGGTTGCGTTCCTCTTCTGCAGCAATACTGTCTGCTTTTGCTTGTTCGAGACTGTCCCGGCGCATCTGCTCTCTTTCCGCTTGTTGTGCTTGTGCAAGAGAGTCTTCTATAGCCTGCTGATCTTGTTCTTCAATATCAGCCTCATCGGTTCCGCAGGACTGAAGCAAAGCGACACATAGAATTAATGGGAATACATAGAGTGCAAGATTTTTCATAGTA
>CAYOLE010000060.1:0-15513 GCA_964404705.1 uncultured Rhodohalobacter sp.
TTCAAGGTTATCTACAATAAGTGTAACATGATTAATTTTGACTGCTCGTGCCATAATTGGATCGGGATTAAGAATTGGTGTTAAAAAAAAATCAAAGAGTGACAATAATAGCTATCAAAGAAACTTCCTGCTGTTCTCTACTACAAATTCCAGGTGGTGCTGGTTAAAAGTCAGTAGAATTTTAGTCTCTTTGAATTCAAAGTACTTCATTTATTTTATACAACCTGCCGGTATTCTTTTACAAAATCCCAGTCTGGAGTAAGGCCCAGTCCGGATTTTGTAGGTGCAGATATCATTCCATTTTTTACATCGATGTTTTCTTCTACAAGATCGTACATCATAGGGTTGCCGCCAAGTGAAAATTCAATGATGGTGGCAGATGGGGATGCAAAAGCAATATTCACTCCTGCCATAAATGAAAAAGCCGAGCCCCAGCAATGAGGTGCCAACTCGAGTTGCCATGCCTGAGCAAGATGTCCTACTCTCATTGCCTCGGAAATTCCACCAATTATTGCGGCATCGGGTTGAACCACATCGAGTGCGCGGTGGCTGATCAGGTCACGAATATCAAAACAGGTAAATTCGCTTTCACCCACAGCAATCGGTGTCGCTGTGGAGGCTCTCACTTCAGCGGTACCTTCAGGATTATCGGAGTTGACGGGTTCTTCAAACCAATAAAGTTCGTAATCTTCAACTCCACGACAAAACCGTTTGGCTTCGGGAACACTGTAGGTACCGTGAGCATCCGCCATAATTTTGATGTCAGGCCCGAGGGCTTCCCGTGCGGCCTTCACGCGGGCTACGCTGTTAGCTACGGTATTGTCCATCACACCAACCCTCATTTTTACTCCGGAAAATCCTTTGGAAACATAGCCTTTTAGCTGAGCCCCAATCCCATCGGCGTCTGCCCATCCCCCGCTGGCATAAGCAGGCATTTTATCCCGGCAGGAACCGCCCAGGAGATCAACAACCGGAACATTCAGCGATTTTCCCTTCAGGTCCCAAAGTGCAGTATCTATCCCGCTAATGGCGGAAATGGTGAGACCCCGGCGGCCTAAAATCGGAAACTTTCTTCCCCGTGCGAGGGCATAATGATCACGGGTTCCGTTGTAAAGTTCTTCCCAGATACGGGTTATTTTACGGGCGTCTTTACCTACGAGCTGGGATTTAAGCTCATTATTGACACAGCTAACAATCGAGGCGCACACACCCGCCGATCCGACGGCAGCTTTGGCTTCTCCAAATCCCTGCAATCCGTCTTCGGTTGTAACCACGACGAGAGTCATGTCGAAATGGGTTAGTCGCCCGAAATCGGAAACATGCTGTTTTTCTACAGGAATTGGGCACCGAAGCCAGATGGCCTCTATGTCACTTATGATCATACTTTTAGATTAATATTTAGAAAATGTCCCGCAAAGCGGGATATCAAAACGGTGACAATGGTTAGGCACGTTTTTTTGAGATTTATTTAATAAGCGGCAAAAGAGTTTCAGCCGATTTTTTAGTAAGCAGGGTATAAAACTCCTCAGTGAGCGATGTGCTGCCATGATCTTCAATAAATTTTTTCTGCTCTTTTGTAAGTCCTACGGGGTTTTCATCAATTGAATTGGGGAAAGGATTTGCCGGGGTACGGTCTACCGCTGCACAAAACTCAACAGAAAGTGCTCCGTCAAAACCCGTCTCTTTCACTGTGTCAACGATCTTTGGCCAGTTGAAGGTGCCCATTCCGGGAGCCAGACGGTTATTATCAGCTACGTGAAACCCGGCCAATCGCCCCTTGGAACGGCGGATTGCCTCATACATATTATCTTCTTCAATGTTCATGTGAAATACATCCAGGCAAACCCCGCAGTTTGGGCCAACTTCCTTTGCCAGTGCCAGTGCCTGATCTCCCCGGTTGATGAAATAAGTCTCGAACCGGTTGATAGGTTCAATTCCAAGCTGGACGCCCAGTGGTTCTGCGTAATTATAAATCTTTTTCATTCCGTCAATAGCCCATTCCCATTCTTCTTCGGGACGGGCGTCGGGTATAAGTTTGCCAACGGTACCAGGCACTATCGATACCATTTCCCCTCCCAGTTCGTGCACCATTTTTACCACATTTTTCACATATTGAACCGATGCAGCTCTCTGTTCAGGATCGCCAGCAAGCAGGTTTCTCTTTTCCATCATCAGGGTAACTGAACCCCAGCATCTGAGCCCGTGGTTTTTTAACAGCTCCCCAACTTTTTTGGTATCGCAGGCATTCGGTTCACCGGCAATTTCCAGGCGGTCGTATCCATAGTTAGCGATTCGTTTTATGGTGTCTTCAACAGGTTCGGAACGCATCCAGTTGTGTATCGCAAGTTCCATGGCAGAGAAGTTTTGTCAGTTGTTAATTAATTTTAGTGTTGCATAGCCGGTTAATCAGTGGGATCGATGGTTTTGAAAAAGTGCTGAATTAGTAATGATTTGTCAAGGCTATATTTTTTCAAGTTGGTAATCTTTTGAATGTGTTGTTTAGGTACATCTATTCTTCGGATTCATTTGTTTTTCCTCTTCCGCCCAATCATATAATCCACAAACAGGAACTCAATGGCAGCGGCTTCGTAGCCTTTCCAATATTGGATCATATTCTTAAACTGTTTCTCTGAAGTGTTGGATGGATCCCCGCCATAACTCATGATGATCCATTTTCGCAGTCCTTTCTCCTCGCCCTTTTTTATGTTGCTTGGAAAAATAGCATCGGTTCTGTTTCGAAACAGCATCAGGTCCTGAGCGGATGTCGGCCCGATACCCCGCACCTTTGAAATGATATCATAAAACTCCAGCGGATCGGCTTCTTTATCAAGATACTCCAGATCAACCTCCCCGGCGAGAATATCCTGCGCCAGGTCTACCATGTATTCTCCCTTTCGGAGAGTCGGACCCATTTTTCGAATCTGCGCCGGATCGGCCTTTGCAAGCTGAAATGGCCGTGGCCAGGCTGGCAGGGTTCTGCCGTTGTGAGTCAAATGAGTGCCGTATGCCTCGCGCATCCTGAACGCCATCTTTTTGGCAGTTGGTTTGTGCGATAGCTGCATCTGTACAATCCGGTAGATAATATCTTCCAGCAGCGTGCCGCGCGCCATCCGCTTCAGACCGTAAAACTCCGTCAATTTTGGACCGAGAACCGGATCGTCTTCTGCTTTGTCGTAGAGCGGACGCAGATCGAGACGGGTTCCTAAAATCCGTGCCAGCGTGTCATTTGCCTGGCTGATTTCCTCTTTGGCCAGGTCTTCCGGCGATTCGATATGGAATTCTGGTTTTTCCGGGTCACCATTGAAAAAAATAGTGGCTACAATATCTCGTTCTTTAAGGGGCAGAGGCCGGGTGAATCCCTCTTCAAAGATTGTCTCCGGTTCGTGCTCATGATCAAAATAGGGATCGATGTCGAGGCAGATAAACCAGTCGTGCGGCGGTATTGATTTCAGAGACCAGGATGACATAGATGGGAACTGTAATTTAATAATGGGATATTACTTTTAGGGAATAGAATATAACATATTCGACGGGTTGATAATGGGACAAGATTACAGCAGAATTGATTCCGATTCTGATTTCAGAATCAGTTAAGTTAACAACTATGGATCCAGATCAGCAGGAGAAAATTGACAAAACCGTAGGCTATTACGACAGGCTTTCAGGAAAATACGACCGTTCATACTCCGGTTATCTTCATCATACCCATAAGCGGCTGCTGAAGTGTATGGATATTTTACCCGGAGAAAAAATCCTGGATATCAGCAGCGGCACAGGTATCTTAGCTGAGAAACTACTTGAAAGGTATCCTGATATTGAGCTTGTATTAAATGATCCTTCCGATGGTATGCTCGCCATTGCCAAAGATCGTCTTAAAAAAAATGACGAGGTACAATTTACACGTAATAATGCAGAAGAGATCAGTTTTGAAAAAGACACGTTCGATCGGGTAATCTGCCTGAATTCCTTTCACTTCTATGAAGATCAGGAAAAGGTAGTTCAAAATATATATGATTTTTTAAAACCTCGGGGCAGGGTAAACATGCTGGACTGGAACCGGCAGGGCTGGTTTCATCTGCCCAATACAATCATCTCACTACTGTCACCAGAAAATATCAATACCCGGTCCCTGGCTGAAATGAAGTGTATGCTTCAGAATATGCTTTTTGAAATCATACTTGAACAGAGATGGACGTTTCGGTTCTGGAAGTTTTTTATGATTGAGGCTGCAAAAAAATCTTAGTTCGAACCCTCTTGTAACTCCCGCCAATCTCATCAGCTTTAAAATAGGTTAGACAGTTTCTGCCTTTGATTTTTTGCCACAACTGTTATCTTCCACGAGATTAAATAGTAAGAAAACGCATTTCATGAACGATAAGCCAGGATACGTTTCTCAGAAATTTGGTGATGAAAAAACCCGCAGAAAAATCTATGTGGGTGCTTTTATTGCGTTAATTATTGCCGGTGTGTATTTCGCCGGTAATTTTCCCCAGCAGGATGATCATTATGGTTTCTGGAGCATTATGCCACCCCTTGTGGCGATTGTGCTTGCCTTTTGGACGCGCGAAGTGGTAAGCGCCCTGTTTATAGGAATCTGCCTGGGTGGAGTGATTGCGGGAAATATTAATATTGTTGAAAGCTTTCTGATTCCCTCGATCGGCACAGAAAGTTTTGCGGTGATCCTGCTGGTATACCTGTGGGCGCTTGGCGGTTTGATAGGAATCTGGACCCGAACGGGAGGGGCTGAAAAATTTGCCACCTGGGCCAGTGGCATAATGGTACGTGGCCCGAGATCAGCGAAATTTTTTACCTGGATGATGGGCCTCGTATTTCACCAGGGGGGTACCATCAGTACAGTACTGACCGGAGCAACAGTTCGGCCGGTTGCCGATAAGCACAGAATATCGCACGAAGAACTCTCTTATATGGTAGATTCAACGGCTTCGCCTGCCGCTACCATCATACCCTTTAATGTTTGGCCTTTTTATGTTGGCGGGCTTGTGATTGGAACCATCCCATTGTTTGAAACTCTACAAGATGGCGTCAATTTCTTTTTTTCAGCAATTCTTTTCAACTTTTACGCCATATTTGCCATCCTGATCACCTTGCTTTTTGCATGGGAGAAGCTGCCTTGGGTCCCGGGAAAAAAAATGCGGGCTGCAACCAAACGAGCACGAGAAACCGGCGTGCTCGACCGTCCGGGGGCCATACCCATGGCTGCTGATGAGCTAACTCAAAACAAAGTTCCCGAGAATTATAATCCTGGCTTAATCGATTTTTTCGGACCCATCGGTGCCTTACTTGGCGTTGCAATAATACCCTATGTGGTTACTTACTTTTTTATGGGACGTACGGATGATCCCACATTGCTTGTGGCCGAAGCGTTTGTACTGGCTGTGCTGGCAGGGATCGGTATTGCTCTCGCAAAGGGGATGAAGCTGCAGGAGGCTATTGACGGTTTTATCGATGGCTGCAAAGGGGTGACTATTGGCGCAATCATACTTGCACTTGCCGTTTCACTCAAAGAGGTGGCCGATGCTGTAGGAACCGCTGCATATGTAGTGGACCTGGTTGGAGACATTATAGCACCTGTTGCACTTCCCGGTATTTTAATGATTCTTTGCATGATCATTGCATTCTCTACCGGAACCTCCTGGGGCACGTATGCGGTGGTTTTCCCCGTTGCTATTCCCCTGGCGTGGGTGGTGATCCCCGATCCCTTTTTCCTTACCCTGTGTTTCTCAGCCGTAATTGGCGGTGCCGTTTTTGGAGATCAGTGTTCCCCTATTTCGGATACCACAATTCTCAGTTCTCTGGCCACGGGTTGCGATTTGATGGATCACGTAACCAGCCAGTTTCCGCTCGCTATATTAGCAGGAGTGCTTGCAATGCTCAGTTACGCGCTTATGGTAATGTTATTTGTTTAATGGATAGAAGAATCAATTGCCAGATTGAGTTGAAACCGATGTTTACTGAGTTCAAATCAAGAATAACCGGATTAAATACAGACTTTTTTTAAGAAAATCACTGTGAGATATCCGGGCTAAAAATTATACCTGAAGTTCAATCTGAATGACCGGGTAGACCAGCTGTATTGATTATTTGTGTAGGATGTTGGGTTGATAATTTCATTGTCCGACTGACGGGAATTAAACAGGTCCCGAATGCTCAGTGAAAGTAATCCTCGTCCATCAAAAACATCTTTTGAAAGTCCGGATCCTACAAACGCGCTTCCCCCATCCCGTCCCTGTGTTGTCTGCCGGGCTCCGCGGTAAAAAACATAGGACTGCATGTTCCATCCTTCCAGAAATTGCCATCGCAACCGAAGGCGGCTGGTAAAAGATTCCGATTCACTCGTATATAGATCACCCTCAAACTCCCCGTCCCGCTCTGACTGATAAATATTCAGACTTCCCGAAAGCTGTAGATCATTAAAAAGATCCTGATCTGCTGAAAATTCGATCCCCCATGCTTTTTCAGTTGCCAGGTTAATTGGGCGTCGTGTAGTGATGCCATTCTGACCAATAGTTGATACTCTTTCAACCACTCCTGTTCTGTAGCGATAATAGATGCTTGAAAGAAGTGAACCGCTCTCCCACATGCGCAAATATCCAAGCTCGTACGAATTGCCAAATTCCGGGCTCAGATTTGGATTTCCAACGCTGCGGCTGCGGGCATCATTTATCTCTGTAAAAGGTAAAAGCCACCACGACCTGGGCCGTGATATTCTACGGCTATAACTAACCTGGAACGAGTTTTTCTCGTTTAATGACCAGGATAAAAACAGACTCGGAAAAAGATTCAGATAGTTTTGATCTCCGCCCTCCCCGGTTTGTTCCAGTTCTGTTTCTATTCGCGTATTTTCAGCTCGCAAACCAAGCTGGTAGGTGAAAGCACCTTGCCCGCCGGAATAGTTCATATACAGGGCATTCACATTTTCCAGGTATCTGAAATTATCACTTACGCCGACACCTTCTTCAAGTTCAACCCATGTATTGCCGACAAGCTCTTCAGCCCTGTAGTTATTTTTTTCCCATTCAAAATCCAGTCTCATTCCTGTTTCAAATCGTGCGTCATCGCCAATGGGACGTTCATAATCTGCATCCATACGAAATTCTCGATAAACCTCATCGGCAAATGAACGTTGATTTCGAAAATCCGAGTCTTCTTGCTCGGCAACCTCAAACAAACGGGTGTTTTCGTCTTCGCTGCCAAATTCAAAATCAGCATCCACCGTTAATCGGTGATCATCTCCATCAAACCTGTTTTCATATTGAAGACGCACATCATAATCATATTCACGAGCCTGCTCAATATCCCGGCGATTGGTCTGCCTGAAAATATCCCAATCGTCTGAAATATACCGGTACACTCCCGGGGTTCCCATATTATAATCTGTATATAATCGTTCCCTGTCCTCTTCACCATCTTCGATACTGATCCTGGAAGAAAGTGTCAAAATCTGTTCATATGGCAGATAAATATCTGCTCCAAAATAAACATCTCCTTCAATCTCTTTTTCAATAACGTCGCTTCTTTCTGAATAGGCATAACTTGTATCAGAATTCACACTTTGAAAGGTGAATCCGCTTTCGGGTTCTCGTTCATATTCCAAATCTACATTCAGGAACCAGTTTATGCTATTCCTGAAATAGTTCAGGTTAGCCCCCACGCTATGATCCTGCGGATATCCCACATTAGACTGGATGCTCCCGTTAAAACCGAGTTCCTGGTTATCCACCAGAATAATATTGATGATCCCGGCTGTGCCCTCGGCAGCGTATCGGGAAGAAGGATTTGTGATAATTTCAATCTCCTCAATCATACTTGCAGGAATACTGCTAAGTGCATCTGTACCACTCCGTACCAGGTTAGAAGGTCGGTTATTAATCAGAATTTGTACCCCCTGGTTTCCCCTCAGGCTAACATTGCCTTCAAAATCTGTGGTTATTGAGGGTACATTATCGAGTACATCTAATGCCGATCCACCTAAACTTGTAATATCTTCGCCGACGTTAAAACTGCGGCTGTCAAAATTCATCTGCATATAAGAACGCTCACCTTCCACCAGCACTTCGTCGAGCTCTGGCTGTTCGGGTGTAAGGGTAATTTGTTCAAGATCAGTAATCTCGCCTGAATTGAGTGTGACTGTAGTTTTGAATTCAGCATAGGAGATGTAAGAAACGATGAGCACATATGTACCGGGATCATACTCTATCGAAAACTCACCTGATTCGTTACTTGCCTCGCCGGCAACCGTATCAGTTTCAGTTTCATTCAACAGCGAAATACTTGCATTGGGAATGGTCTCCCCACTTTGATCAACAATAAAACCGCGGACTTCTCCGACTGCTGAATCCTCTTGAGCAAATGCTGACTGTGTTCCTCCGTGAATAGCCAGAGTCAGAATGAAAGTAAAGAATAGTAATTTTGTAATTTGATTCATTTCGATCTATATGAGAGGTTTAGTCATCTTTCAATGAAACAGTAACAATGAACACTGCTGCAAAGTTGATCGAATTCTGATGCAAATTTGAAGATTACTTCTTATTTACATTCTTTAATCTTATAGTGAAATAATGCCAATTCTCCTTAACTGTATAACGTACACCATACAGATACTGGTCAGATATCTGTTTTACGATCGCGAGCCCCAGCCCAATCGATTCTGAGTTCTGATCGGCTTTTCGGAATCTCTCAAAAAGGTGTCCGGGATCGATATCCAGTTTTTTCCCGGTATTGGCCACCACCCATTTCTCACTCGTTAATTCAACTTTAATCTCTCCGTTTTCAATATTATGTTTAATAGCATTCTGGAGCAGGTTAGACTGAATAATCTCTGCCAGTGCAGGATGTAAATCAATTTTAACGTCCTCCTCCAAATTAGTCTCGATTGAGAGATTGTTCAGATCAATAAATTCACGAAATGTTTCGATACCCTCTTTAATCAGCTTACTCAAATTTACTCTCTGACTGGTGTTGTACTCATGATTTTCAATTTTTGTGAGCAGTGCGAGGGATTCACTGAGGCGGGAACATTTTTTTATCGATTTTTCCAGAGATTCAATATAACCGTACTGCTCTTCAGATAGCGGTGTTTCTGTAAGCAGCTCCAAATTTCCTTTTGCTATAGCCAGCGGTGTTTGCAGTTCATGGGAAGCATTTTCTGAAAATTCTTTCAGGTTTATATAGTCAGAAACGGCTTTTGTTGTCATTTCTTCTACAAAACGATTCAGGTCATTGAATTCCTGGATATGAGTCTTGGCTGCCGGCACCGGTTTTTTTTCATGAAGTTTAAACTGTCTGATCTTTCTCAAGGTATCCCTGAAGGGGCTAAACAACCATCCTGAAACAAAAAACCCGATGCCGATAGCACCGATAATCTGCATGCCCAAAATCCATAACAATGTTTTGGTAACCGCTTCGGTAATATCGTCCGACTCAATCATCACACCATGTGTTGAGATGTAGTAGGAACTGCCATTAATCGTTCTGTGGGCCGATACTTTTACATTTCTTTCGTATTGCTCCAGCCGGTCATGCCAGATAAGCGTATCGGTTACTTCCACCTGTTCTTCTACACGTTGTGGAAGTTCCCGGACAACCAGGTTCTCATCTTCCCTTACACTTCTGCCGCGATTATACCTGCGCCCTTTCTCCATCAGGTATGTGACCCGGTCGATTCGCTCCAGGAAATCCCATTTCAATTCTTTATCGATCTCATCTTTTATAATGAAAAAGGAGATAAACCCGCCAATCCCCAGCACAATGATGGTTACAAACAGGTAGATCAGTATAAATTTTGTAATCAATTTCATGATGAGTTCTCTCTGGCTACACTAAATTTGTACCCGATACTGTACACGCTTTGTATATAATCCCGGCTGCCTGCTTCGATAAGTTTTTTTCGCAGGTTTTTGATGTGCTGATATACAAAATCAAGATTTTTAAGATGATCCACATAATCGCCCCATAAATGCTCTGCAATCGTCTGTTTTGAAAGCACGTGATTTTTATTAGACACAAAATAAAGAAGCAGATCGTACTCTTTTGGTGTGATATCTACAAATGTGCCGTCAACGTATACCTCTCGGCTGCGGGTATCAATGGAAATTTCGTTAGCATGAAGAATTTCATTACCATCTAAATTATTGCGCCGGTAAACCGCCTTTATCCGGGCCAGAAGTTCGGGCAGCTGAAATGGTTTGGTCAGGTAGTCATCAGCTCCGAGTTCAAGACCCGAAACTTTATCATCCAGTGAGTTTTTAGCAGATATAATAATTGAACCTGTTTTAGGATGAACTGATTTCAGTTCCCGCAGCAGATTAAGGCCATTTCCATTGGGTATCATTATGTCGATTAAAACCACATCGTAGGTGTACGACATAATTTTATCAAATGCTTGTTTATAGTCATGTGCTGTTTCGCAGATATATCCTTCACCTTTTAAATAGATGAGCATATTATCAAGCAGATCAAGGTTGTCTTCTACAATCAGTAGCTTCATAGAGCAAAAGATACACCCAATTTCTGAAGAAAAACTGAAGAAAGGTTCGACGGGAATTCGATTGTACTTTGTATTTGCAGGGTTATAAGTAAATTAAACAATGTTTTAATAGTTAATCCAAAACCTGAGCCTCGCAGGTCAGGCGACCTGCGCTACGTTGGCTCGTAGTCTCTGACAGGTTATTTACTTTTCGTTTCCGGAATCCGGTGATGAGCTGAGCCCCAGCTGCTCTTTCATCCGTTTAATTCCTTCGCTCGCTTTTAATTTCCAGTCTTCGGTAAGATATCGCCTCACCATCAATACGGAGCACGGCGCCCTATCGGCTACGATATCGGTAATGGTACCGAAAAGAACATTGCGGATACCCCATTCGTGAGAAGCACCAATAATTACCAGATCAGGATTGTGGCGTTCGAATGATTGATTTATTCCGGTCATTACATCATCCGATTCGCTAATATCAATTGTAAAATTCTCGAACCCACCGATCATCGGATCAATGATTTTCCTCATTTCATTCTCCTCTGTAACCACATTAGTCCCCGGTTTCACCAGGCGAATAATTTTAAGCTCTGCATCCAGCGCCCGTGCAATCCGGATTCCTATCTCAAGCCCCAGCTGCGCATGATACCCGCCACCCCAGGGAAGGAGTATCGAGTTGATTATATCCAGTCCCCGGTCTTTTAAGATCCCCACATCTGCCTTGATTTTTCTTATGATGCTCTGGACGGGTGAGTTATAAATGCGTCCGATACTGAAACCTCCCTGCCAGCCCATTAATATCATATCACCGCGGCGTTTTTCAGTCTCATGCATTATTCCGTTAAATATGTTATAGGCGGCCTCGGAAGCTGCATCGAAGGTTGTTTTTCTAAGCACGTCCGTTTTGTCTGTAGCTGCTTCAGCATCCGATAGTTTATATTTTTCACTGATTGTTTTGATACTCTCCCGGATTAACGATCTCTCATCCAGCTTTTTCTGGATAGTGGAAAGTGGTGTCTGATAGGGAACTTGCACAATATTCAGCCCCGTTACTTTTCCGCCATCGGTTTCTCCGGTAGCTATCAGCTGCCCAAGTTTTAAAAGATCACCTTCTGTTTCAGGGTTTGCAAGTGTGGTTACCACATGCCGTGGTTCCTGCGCATTTAGCTGCCTCATAACAGGCTGCCATTCTTCAGTAATTTCACTCTCGTGCTTCTCTGTAGGCAGACCAAATATTTTTAAACCATGTGTTGCCCATCTTTCTTTAAATTCAGGTAGTGCGTGCACAAAGTCCACCTTTCCACGCCCCCATACTACATACCAGGCCAGGCTCCCAATTATCAATACCGTAACCGCAATTTGAGCGAAAGTACCTGAATAAATAATAATTGTAATGCATCCGGCAGCCGCGATTAGCTGCAGCCATGGTGTTCCCGGTGCGCGATAGGTGGGTCTGTACCATGTGGGATTTGATGCCCTGAGAACTATACAGCCAATATTCAGTGCGGCATAGCTGTAGAGTTGTAACACACTGGCAACCTTGGCAAGATCTTCGAGACTGTCCAGAAGGAGGAAAAGAAGTGCCAGGATACCGGTAAACATTATGGCCCTGTAGGGCGTAAGTAATTTTTCATGAATTTTACTCAGCCAGTTGGGTACCATACTATCGCGGGCCATAGCAAGGTTTATTCTTGAGGACGCTAAGATACTGGCGTTGGCAGATGAAATTGTGGCCAGCAGGCCGGCCAGAATAATAAGGACAACACCAGGATTTCCAAGCATTCTGCGGGCGGCCGCGGTTAGAGGATCACTTACAGCTCCAATGGTAGCCTGGGTAAATATACCCCCAATTACAAGTAATATTACCACGTAGAGAATAGTGACAAGAGCAACTGAACCTATCAGGGCTCTGGGCAGATTCTTAGAGGGATCTTTTATCTCTTCGGCTACAGCGGCTATCTTTACGAAACCAAGAAAGGACACAAACACAAGAGCTGTCGTGCCAAAAATCGGTTCGGTGCCAAATGGGAAAAATGGACTGAAGTTGGCGGTATCAATATTAAAAACTCCTAAAAAGCTAAATCCCCCTAAAATTGCAAATAGAGTTAAAACGATTACCACCTGTGTGCGTCCAGACTCTTTTGCACCTATAATATTCAGGATGGTGAGAAGTACTCCTCCAGCAAACGCTCCCCAAAAGGCAGTCAGCGGAAGGAATTGAGAAAGATATGTCCCCATGCCATATAGGTAAAAAGCAATGGCGAACGTAAGACTAAGCCATATTCCAACACCGGAAATGGCACCAAATGCCGGGCCCAGTGATCTGGAAACAAAAAAGTAATCACCGCCTGAAGTTGGCATACCTGTGGCCAGTTCAGCCGCACTGGAGGCGGTAATCATACAGACAATTCCGGAGAGCAGATAAGCAAAAATTGCGGCTGGTCCCGACATTTCAAGAGCCATCCCAGCAAGAAGGAAGATACCAGCGCCAATCATAGTTCCAGCACCAATAGTTAGTGCGTCCCAAAATCCTAATTCACGGCGCAATTCACTCATTAAGAAGTATTTAATTAGAAAATTTGCAATTTGTAATGTACCAATATCTGTTTGAATCGCAACTTGAAATTCAAAAAAGATATAGTAGCTTAGTTGTTAAATAACCAGAAATAAATATCAAACATGAATAGATTACTACCATGCCACTCCGACAAATTGAAATAGTGATTCCAAGTGGCGATGAAGAAACGTGTCGCGCATTGTTAAAAGATAATTCAGTAGAGCATTACTGGCAGGAGAGATCAGACGAGTCTGGTTTTATGCTTAAAGTTCTGGTAGATGCTGTTAATACGGAAGTATTTTTGGATAAAGCAGAGAAACGGTTTGCCAATCGCGAGAAATATCGGCTGGTAATGCTTCCGGTTCATGCCACGCTTCCCCGAATCGAAAAGGATGAGGAAGAAAAAAAGCCAGAGCCTGATCCGGGTAAACTGGAGGAATCACCCAAAAAGGGGACACGGGTTAGCCGGGAGGAGCTGTATTCGGATATCGCCGATGCTGTAGATCTTTCAAGAATCTACATAGCGCTGGTTGTATTGTCCACAATCGTAGCGGCCATGGGAATAGTGAGAGATAATACAGCAGTAGTGATCGGTGCTATGGTTATTGCACCATTGCTTGGGCCCAATGTAGGACTGGCGCTCTCTATTACACTTGCGGATTTAGATCTTGGCATCAAATCGCTGAAAACAAATTTGGCAGGATTGGTGGTTGCATTTATAATATCAGTTATAATGGGTTTTTTCCTTACTGTGGATGCAGGGGTGTATCAGATTTATAGCCGTACTGAAGTTCATATGTCAGATATTGCGCTCGCGTTGGCTTCTGGTGCAGCGGGCGTATTAGCCTATACTGTGGGAATGTCAACCGCGGTGATTGGTGTGATGGTTGCTGTGGCACTGCTTCCACCGCTGGTGGTTGCCGGTTTACTGCTCGGAGATTTTCAGCTGGAGCTTGCATTTTTTTCCTTTCTGTTGCTAACGATCAATGTGATATGCGTAAACCTGGCAGGTATTACTACTTTTATATTTCAGGGTGTGCGTCCCCGCACCTGGTATGAAGCACAACAAGCCAAAAAAGCGAATAAATTTGCTCTTACTCTGTGGATAATTATCATTCTGATTCTTGCATCCATAATCTATTATGTAGCTTAAAAGCGATTGGCAGATTAATGCATCACTAAGAATTGTACATTGCGATGCACTTTTGATTATTTTGAGGCAACATCAGCAGAGATCTGATAAATATTCTGAACCCAATATGTATTTAAAAGAGGGAAATATGAACAAATATTTATATCCGGCTGTTGGGAGTAAACATCCAATGCCAGTGAGCCTTTTTTTTAACTGTCAGTTTTATTTTGAATCAATTTGTTGATCAATCTTGCCTGTCTGCACAAATAGAAAAATATGACTGAAGAAGAAAAAAAAGAATTGAAATCGCTGATTGATTCCCATATTGAATCCATCAAAGAGGAGATTACAGAGCTTAAAGAATTAACAAAACCTGTATCACTTGATGCGTCCATCGGCCGTCTGTCTCGTATGGATGCGATCAACAACAAAGCCATTAATGAAAAGGCCCTGCGGGAGAAAAAAAGAACTCTTCAAAAACTGGAGCGTGCCCGGGAGAGGTGTAAAGAGAATAAGCTGGGAACCTGTCTGAAATGTGGTACTGAGATTCCGTTTGGACGACTTAAAATCATGCCGTATACCACTCGGTGTGTACAGTGCGCGGGGAGATAAATGATCCCGTCTTTTTTAAAAAATATTTGTGGGATAACTTTCAGTTTATTTCCGGCCTGATTGTTATTTACGACTAATCAATGATATCTGTTTTTCCGGATTATCAGACGTTTGATTAAGACGATTTTACTACTGTTTTTCCAGCATTTTCATGATTCTTCTTAAATGAGGTGGGCTCAAAAATCTTATCGACTTCTGTATATAATTTTTCGGCCAATTCCTTACGGTCTGTTGACTGAATAGGATTAACACCAAATCGAACTGTACAATCAACTCTTTTGACTTGTGAAAATTTAATTACATGGCTGCCAAACGATTCTCTGCCGCCAAAAAAGCAAACGCTGTCAACAGCAGGGGGATCCCCGGGCGCTGTTTTATACTGAAGTGAAGCTGTGTGTACAGGTAGATTTTTTGAGGCGGGGTATTGAAGTAAGGACGCATGGAAAGGTTCAAGTTGAAATCCGCCGGTTGAAGTACCTTCGGGAAAGACGATTAGCCCTTGGTATTTATTTAATGAATTTGTAATTAACTCATTAACCCGTCTTACATCTGTCCGTCTTGTGCGGTCTACAAATATTACACCCACAGAATCAACCATTTTACCCAGTACAGGCCAGCTTCGAACTTCTTTTTTGGCTACAAAGGTACACCGCAGCTGCAAGTACAGCGGTATGATATCGAGATAGCTAAGGTGATTGCACACAATAAAAAAGGGTGCTTCTG
>CAYOLE010000061.1:0-15500 GCA_964404705.1 uncultured Rhodohalobacter sp.
ATCAAAAATTAAATTTTACTTTACCTCACTTTCTGTGCTCCCGCACATACTTTTTTTAGAGTGAGATGCCAATTCCTATAAATGAAAGAAGTATGAGAATAAATAACATGCATATGGATTAAAATCCCCGGGTTGCAAACACTATACATGCCAGCACAAGAACAATAGTTACCAGATCAGCCATTCGACGAATGATTTTATGCAGCAGCTTTCGTTGTTTTTCCATTTTTAGGACCTTCTTATTTTATTGAAAATTAAACAATCTGAAAGCGTTCCATATAAATGTGGTTCCATTTGATTCCCAGGTCGTATGTTGCAATACCTGCCATATCCATCATGGGTTCGGGGCCACATATAAAATACATGTAGTCACCGTAGTTATCTGGTAAGTGTTTTTCAAGAAGTTCTTCTGTCACAAATCCCTCCTCCCCTTCCCAGTCCTCAGGTGGTTCTTCAAGAACATGTACAACTTTCAGATTAATTTCCTGGCTTAACTCTTCGATTTCGTCCCGAAAAGTGATGTTTTCTACATTTACATTGGCATATATGAGAACTGCCTTCCGGGAATCCTTATCGTCGCGCATAGTGCGCAGCATACTCATTGCGGGGGTTATTCCGATTCCACCCATAATTAAAAAAAGATGACGGTCTTGTTCGGGAGTGAAAGATCCAAAAGGCCCTTCCAGCCAGGCACGGGTGCCGGGGGATATATCTTTCCATGTTGAGGTGAAGTTTCCGTCGGCTTTTGCTGTAAACTTGATGGTATCACTTCGGGCACTCGAAGCAATAGTGAAGGGATGCTGCTGAAGTGAAAATGGAGAAGGACCAATGGTTATCCAGGCGAACTGACCGGGAGTATAGGCCATTTTCTGATGGCCTTTCGGTATTAGAGACAAGGTCCAGCTATCGCCTATTTCTTCCTTAACATCCGTAATTTTATAAGGTCTCTTTTTATTCATCCAGGGACGAACAAAGCGGGTGTGAATAACCATGTACATTGCTGCTGCCATTACTGTAGCCAATCCAATTTTTTTCCACAGAGGATCCATATAGTGAGACACCTGTACTGCGTGTACAACCCCTATAAATACAATGGATAATGCTAAAAAACCGTGCAGTAATCTCCAATGCTCATATTCGAGTTTAAAAGTAATGCGCCATATACTGGTAACCGTAATCAGAATGATTGCTACAGAAACAAAACTCAGAGCTATAGCACGCATTAAATTGACACTTGGATCAAAATAGGCAATGAATTCAGGTTCAGTAATGAGTAAAGTTACAGGGTGAGCCAGGATAAGAAAGAAAGCAGTTATTCCGATCTGACGATGAAAATTAATAATGTTGTCCTTGCCAAACACAGGGGCAATATTTCTAATGCGGCCGGAAAAAATAAACTGCAGGGCGAACATTGAGAGACCAATAAAGCCGAGGGCGACTCCAAACTCGATCCAGAAAGTTCGGTATTCAGGAATTTCACCGGCCACAGCGATTATCATGGGTATAAGAGCGAGCAGCACATAAATGAAAAGCCACAAAATTCCGTTTTTGACTGAATATCGCATGTTAGAAGTTTCTCCTTCTTTATGTACTGAATAGATAGCGTAGCAGAATTATTTCCCCGACCTGATTTCTGTCGTTTAACTGCTTAAGTATGTAATAAACAAAAAATAAGGGTATACACAATCCCATTATGTTACATGATTACAATTGATTCTTACATAATTACTCATCTACTACAAGATTTGAATGCCTGAAGGTTGTTCAAGCTGTAACGAAAGCAGGAATGAGATGTTCAATCAGAATTAAAATGAATTGTATAAGCATTATATAATTGATAATTTTTGAACGTATAATCACATCAATTTAAATCTCAGTAATAATAGCTCACATGCCAAAAAAAATTGGATCTTTAACACTTTATTCTGTGGATGATCTGCATGAATTGCTTGGAATGAGCAAGATGACAATCAGGGCTTATTTACGCGAGGGCAAACTAAAAGGCAAAAAGCTCGGAGTGCATTGGTATGTTACAGAGGAGGCTATTCGAAACTATTTTGATGAGCCGGAAGATGAGCCAAAACCTAAAAAAAGGAATCTCAGGTATATTGTACAGGGTGTCAATGATTTGGTAAGTGAAACAGAAGAGTGTGCCACGGTTGAAGATGCGCTTGAATCACTCAATAATCAGGCAATCTTAAGTCTATTTCAGGTTAAGATAATTGATTCAGCTTCCGGAGAAATTCTGGAGATGATAAAAGCTCGTGATTTTATAGAGCGCCATAATTGAGATTTGGAATAAGTATGAAAAATACATTGCTCGAAATTATAGAATTTGGGGAAAATCCTGAAGATACCTTTTATTGCCTGATTGATGCGGCCATCAGCCCAAAAGGTCTTGATGTTTCAACACTAAAATTGAGTGATCCCCGAAATTTTGATGAAGCCCTCAAAGAAAGTGGTTGCCTGATGATGTTTACAGGATATGAAATTGAGGAACTTATTGGCCGCGGAGAGGTTGATCAGGAAAATATTCACCACTCACTTGTTCAGCTCGCACAGCAAGAGGGACTCCTTAAGAAAAATTAACCGGGAATGGCTCATGCTTTTCCCACCAAAGTCTGGCTTTCACAATTGAACAGATCGTTTTACCGTCTGTAATTTCTCCAGTAGCAATCATTTTAAGAGCCTTAGCGAAAGAAACCCTGTGGTTCAACAGAAATTCATCATCATCAACATTTTTTATTTGTTCGGTTAATCCCCATGCTACAAATACAAAAATTTCTTCATCTGCGTAGCCTATAGCCGGGAAAAACGATCCGGCTTCAGAAATTGAAGAGCAACTGACTCCCGTTTCCTCCAATAGCTCTCTCCTGGCCGTTTCCATGGGAGGTTCTCCTTCATCCAGTTTACCGGCCGGCACTTCTATAAAGATTCTGCCTGGAGCATATCTGAATTGTTTCAGAAGCATAATTGTGCCATCTTCAAAAACAGGTACAACAGAACTTGCTCCGGGATGTTTAATCCAATCTCTGGTAGACGTTGTATTATCCGGAAGCTGAACATCATCAACATATACTTGTAACAAGCGGCCATCAAATACCTGACGGGAGGAAAGTTTTTTTTCAGCCAATAACTTATAGGCTTTAGATGAGTGATCGGAGTTGTTCTTCATTATATATATTTTAAAATTGTAAAAGCGTTTATCATAAATTTTAAATCAAACTATTCACTCCATGAAGGAAGTGATAAATGTAGATGGAAAAAAGGTATTGGTTAGAGACGACATATTCACGTGGTCTAACCTGATTTCTTTTTCGCGGGTATTGGTTACTATACCTATTATCTATTTACATTACGAAAATAACAGGGAGATTAGCCTATTAGTTACCCTGCTGATTTTTTATGGCGCCCTGTCGGACTATCTTGATGGATGGGTCGCAAGGCTTAGAAATGAAATATCCGAGCTTGGAAAAATACTGGATCCTGTAGCTGATAAGGTGATGGCTTTTTTCCTTTTTTTCTATACGGTATGGCTGGGCTGGATACCTCTATGGTTTTTCGTGGTGGGGGTAATTCGTGATTTGTTTATTATCATGGGTTCAGGATATATAAAATCGAAACGTGGCAAAGTAGCCATGTCTACAATGACCGGTAAAATTTCTGTAAACGTGCTGGCCCTTTATTGGATATCTGTCTTCTTTTTCCGGGAAGCGACAAGTATACACTCTATATTAATGATGGCATCATTAGCTATGATGATAGTTTCTTTTGTACATTATTTTTATCGTTATAAAATGATTTTGGAAGGTGCGGATTTTAACTAATTAAATATTATGGGGATTTTTGAAAAATTAGGTTTAAAAAAAGAAGAAAAATTAGATCAGGGGATAGAAAAGACCCGCGAAGGATTACTGGGAAAGCTTGGTAAAACATTCGTCGGGAAAGATAAAGTAGATGCTGCCACCCTTGATGATCTGGAAGATATACTTATCACATCGGATGTAGGTGTGAAAACAACTATCGAGATAATTAACCGAATTGAAGAGAGGGTAGCCCGAGACAAGTTTATAACTCAGGGCGATTTACAGAAAATCTTGCGTGAAGAGATTGCCAGACTGCTGATTGAAAACAGCACAGATAAACCAGCGGAATTTAACGCTGAATTCGAACAAAAACCTCATATTGTCCTGGTGGTTGGTGTAAATGGTGTGGGCAAGACAACAAGTATCGGTAAACTGGCTTATATGTATAGACAAGCCGGTAAAGATGTGCTGCTGGGAGCTGCGGATACGTTTCGGGCCGCTGCTGTTGATCAGCTTGAAATATGGAGCGAAAGGGCAGGTGTGCCTCTAATTCAACAGGGTCAGAATGCGGATCCGGCCGCTGTAGCTTATGACACTGTTTCGTCGGCAGTGGCAAAAAAAGCGGACATTGCATTTATTGATACAGCCGGTCGCCTGCATAATAAAAAATCACTGATGAACGAACTCGGAAAAATTAAGAGAGTAATGGGTAAAGTAGTAGATGGCGCACCGCATGAAATATTATTGGTACTGGATGCCTCAACAGGACAAAATGCAATGCAGCAGGCAAAAGCATTTACAGATGTTGTTGATATTACGGGCTTAATTCTTACAAAGCTCGATGGTACTGCAAAAGGTGGAATTGTAATCGGAATATCGAATGAATTGAAGGTTCCGGTGAAATATATAGGGGTGGGAGAACAGATCGAAGATCTTCAAATTTTTGATAAAAAATCATTTGTAGATGCATTATTTGGGCAATGAAATAATTAAACTTTGCAAATTGAAGCCTGTTTATTAAACTGTCAAAGAAATAAACAGGCTCTTATCGTGTATAAAATCTATTCGGCTTCCAAACCTACAGTTGTAGTAATTCTGTTTCTTTGCTCATTCCTGGGAGTAGAAATACTGGCTCAATCCGTCTCTGAGGCAGAACAACGCTTTGAAAACGCAAGGAAGGCAAATGATTCTGCTGACTATGCTCTTGCTGCACAAAAATTTCAGCAAATTATTGATGATTATTGCACAATGGCTGAATATGGAAGCCTGTGCTTTGAAGCAAAACTGTTTTTATCAAGCATAACCCGGTCTCAAACCAAACTGGATGAGGCTGGTGAAATGCTGGCAGATCTTAAAGATTTTGTATTAACCAATCTGGATGGTGATATAAATAAACTGGTTCATGTGTATGCGCATAAAGTGTTTCTGGCTGATCAGCAATCAAATCTTGATAATTCTACAAAGTGGGCTACAAAGCTTCAGGAAGTAATTGAAAACAGTGAAATTGAGACTTTGCCACTGGCATGGACTTACTCGGCGTTAGGGCATCATGAGTCTTTGGCTGGTAATTACAAACAGGCGATTACACATTATCGAAAAGGTATTGAACTTGCTGAGTCAATAAATGACATAGATCAGACGGGCAGGCTTTTAATAATTATTTATAATAACCTGGGAATACCTTACAGAAGGCTTGGCGAGCCGTTAAAGGCAATGGAACTATATCAAAAATCCCTGGATATTATTAGGGAAGTGCATGGAGAAGAACATATTGAAATTAGCACAGCCTATAACAATATTGGTACTGTATATTATGTAATGCAGGATATTGGTCAGGCGGCAGAATATTTTGTCAGATCGGCAGGAATTGAAGAAGCAAATCTGGGGCCACATCATAGCCGTCTGGGAGCTTCGCTGAATAATGCCGGTGTGTCCTACTACTCACTTGAAAATTACGAACTTGCTGCTCATTATCTCGAGCGTGCTCAACGTGTGAAAGAAGAAAACCTTGGGCTGGATCATATTGAAACGGCTATCGGCTATGCAAATCTGGCCGCGATCCACATACAAAATGAAGATTACAAAGCGGCCGAAAGTAATTATCTGCATTCTATAGATGTACGAAAAAATCTATATGGAAACTTACATCCAGAACTTATAGATCCCAAACTTCGCCTGGGAAAATTATATGCAAATCAGCTTGAGAATCCTGCGGGGGCAAGAGAGCAATATGAGCTGGCACTGCGCATTGCCATTGAACGCCTGGGTAAAAAGCACCCTGAGGTTGCACGTGCTTATTTACTTATTGGAGAAACCTACTTTAAAGAACAAAACTACTCTGAAGCCCGGCGCTTGTTTCAACGTTCTATAGAGCTTATGTATGGTGAATATTCGCTGAATGAAGAACCAGATATGGATCGACCGGTAACAGACCCTGTGAAACTTGTTCAGGTGTTACACTATAAATCAAAACTTTTAAGAGAGAAAAATGAACAATTTGACGAAATAAATTATCAGATGGCTCTGAATGCTCTCGATTGGGCAATTGATATTATTGATATGCTGCAAAATTCATATCAGAATGAAGCATCAAAACTGCGGCTTATTGACCAAAACTATTCGATCTATACGGATGCCATTGAGATACTTGCAGCGCTTTACCAGAATTCAAATAAGAAGGAGTACAAAGAACGTATATTTCAATATATAGAAAAGAGCCGTTCAAGAGTCTCCCATGAACTTATCCATCAGGTCTCAGCACGTAGCTTTGCGGGTGTTCCGGAAAAAATTATCAATGAGGAAAAAGAACTGAACTCTCAAATTACCAGGCTACAGAATCTGCATTATAGTGAACAGGAAAAAGGAATAGATAAAAAAAGGGAGCTTTCGATTGCATACCAGGATTCGGTATTCAGGAAAAAAAGAAAACTTGAACAGTTCACTCGTAATCTTGAACAAAAATATCCTGCTTATTTCAATCTGAAATACAATCAATCTGTTCTTTCATTAAATAAAGCACAAAATCTGTTAAAGAATGATGAAGCACTTATTAGCTATATTTTTGGTGAGGAAAAAATACATGCCTTCGTAACTACGTCAACTGATGCGAATGTAGTTGAGTTGGGTAAAACTGCTGATATAAACAATTTAATTACCGGCATCCGGGATGAGGTAATCTCCGGAGATACAAAAAGTTATATCAACTCTGCACATGCGTTATTTAAACATCTTTTTGAGCCGATAGAGTCTTTTCTTAGTGGTGAAAAAGTGTTGATAATGGCAGATCAAAAACTTCATTATCTTCCTTTCGAATTATTGTTGACAGATCTGCCTGACCATGAAAATTTTCAAAAAATGCCGTACCTGTTAAATAACTATACTATCAGCTATATACCTTCGGCAACTATTTTCAGCACCATGGTTGACCGCCGGCCAGATAATCCACGGAATTTTCTTGCCGTAACTCCATTCAGCAGTGAAATAATTCACCCTGAGGATGATGCTATAGATGTACAATATGCCAGTTCATTAGGACCTCTGTTTTTAACAAAATATGAAACTCAGTCAATTACAGGCTTATTTCAGAAAAGACGTTCATGGAGTGAGTATTTTCGGCCTCAAAGAACAAAACTTTTAATGGAATCCGATGCCACTATAGAGCAATTTTCTAAAATTAAACTGAGTGAGTATAATTTTGTTCATTTTGCAACACATGCATTTATAAATGAGAATAATCCGCAGTATTCAGGTATTATGATGTATCCCGATAAAGATGATACCGGAATTGCATACGTAGCTGATATTTATAACATGGAATTTAATGCCGATCTTGTAGTATTGGGAGCATGTGATACAGGTTTGGGCACCACTTACAGAGGTGAAGGGCTGATAGGATTTACAAGGGCTTTTATTTATGCGGGAGCATCAAATCTTGCGGTTTCGATGTGGAAGGTTAATGATCAGGCCACCGCCTATTTAATGATCGATTTATATGCTAATATCCGGGATGGTTATAGCTACAGTGAGGCGCTGAGGCGGGCAAAACTCAATATTATCAACAGACCCCATATGGCAAATCCAGTAAACTGGGCAGCCTTTATTCTAACCGGCCGATAACCAACCACAAATCTGTTTGCCCTACTCTCCCTACCGGGGCATCTGGCGGGTAATATTGATGAAAGTTTCGTTATCTACTTCAGGGCGTCCGTCGTAATTTGCAACTTTAACGATTGATGAATAAATCAGCTGAACCACCCGCGAATATTTGTCCAATTCAATTTCATGTACTTCATCACCCGGTCTGTGATAATCTTCATGTACTCCTGTAAAGAAAAATACAAAAGGCACATTAAGCCGCCCCAGGTTCCAGTGATCACTGCGTCTGTAAAACTGATTCTCATCTGTCAAATCGTTGTATTTTCTGTCGAGCCGCAGATCAACTGACTGTTCATTGGCCGCGTTCACAAGACTGTCCAGCTCAGAGGAAATAATCTCTCCCCCAATCAGATATACATAGTCTGTAGTACCGGCTTCAATATTTTCAGGATCGCTTCGACCTATCATATCTGCATTAAATGCTGTAACTGTCTGCTCAATTGGAATAACAGGGTGGTCAGAATAATACCGGGAGCCAAGCAATCCCTTTTCTTCAGCACTGACATGAAGAAACAGCACGCTTCGATCAAGACCTGATCCATTTAATTTAGCTTCATTCAAAGCTTCAGCTATCGCCATGAGTGCCACTGTACCGCTGCCATTGTCATCTGCTCCGTTGTTAATTATATCTCCCCGGTCATCAGGCATCGAGAAGCCAATATGATCATAATGGGCCATCATAACAATCGTCTCATTCTTCAGTTCAGAATCACTACCCTCGATGTATGCTAAAACATTATTACTTTCTACTTCGACGTCTCTATCATAGGGAGAATAATCCAGGTAAAAACGAGTAGCAGAGGGTGTAAATTCAGTAATTTCATCGGTCAGCTGATCCCTGAATTCATGCAGTTCGTCAACAGAATTTAAGTCGAGAAGTTGAACCGCGAGTTCAGGGCTCACCTGCGCGACAGATTTAGGAAATCCCCCTTGACCTGTTGATTCATCAAGATACTGGAGGCGCATATTTTCCGGCTCACCAAGCAATTTCGCATTGATTTCAGCTGCTTCATCAAATTCTTCCTGTGATTCATTCCCTACAATCAATACACCGCCGGCATCCATCTGGCCTAAAATGGAACCGATTCGCGTGTTATTTGTGATGGCAGGATTAATTAATGTATCGCCTTCTACAACAGTGGGATAATCACTAAAAATGAGAACCCATCGATTTTGCATAAGTTCTGAATCGAGGTGATTAACATTCCGTTCGGCATCATTTACTCCAAAACCCCCAAAGATTAATTCGCCACTGAAGGGAACTGAACCACCAAGTAATCGAATGAAATTGCCCGGAGAGTTTTTTGAAACGACTGATCTTTCATGGGTTAGAGTGTCAGTTTCATCTATATGAAACGTACTGAAGACAAGGCTGTCAATTTGTTCTGCATTTAACATGAAAGGCTGTTTATAAGAGCCGTCAGTACTTCCTTTTGGAGGAATTTCAAGGCCTTCGTAGTGGTGAATAAGGTATTGGGCTGCCATCTGTTCGCCTTCAGAGCCAGTATCACGTCCTTTGAGCGAATCGTGTGAAATCACTTCCAGGTGTGATTGTAAAAAATCTGGTGTTATGAGTGATGCGTACTCAAGATAGGAATCCAGATCCCTTGGCGGAGCTTCCTGAAGCTCCCCTGATCCTGCACAACCTTGAATAAAAAGAAGTAATAATTGTGAAGCCAGGGTGAAAATTTTAGTCATGATGGAATATTTTCTTTGGTAATCTCCGACCCGATAATTTCTTCTACAGGTTTCAGGTCGATATAAAAATCAGTTGGTTCTTTTCCTACAAACAGGTTGATTTGATGTTCTTTCAGCATTTCCAGCACGGCCAGAAATGCCACTACAATAACAATTTTGCTGCCGGCTTCCATACATATTTGACGAAATGATGTTCTGCCATTTTTGCGAAGTATGGACTGGATGAATTCAGTTTGTTCCTCAATGGTGGTTTCAACTTTTTCTACCTTGTGATAGGTATTCTGTTTTTTTATATCAGATAAAACTTTCCGAAATGCACTCATCAAATCGAATAGAGTAACGTCTTTCAGCGCTTCACCTGAAACTTGCTTATCCACTTCATCTGCATCATGGCAGCCGCGAAAATATTTTTTGCGGGTTTCTTCATCGATTACGCTGAGTTTCTCCGCCATCTCTTTATAGCGCTTATATTCCAACAGTTTTTGAACAAGCTCGTAACGAGGATCGTGCTCATCCATCTCCTCATCGTCATCATTTTCCTGTGGCAGCATCATCCGGGCTTTTACCGACATTAACAGGCTGGCCATGTAGATGAATTCGCTGGCAACTTCTAAATCCAACTCTTCCATTAACCGAATATAGTCGAGAAATTCGCGGGTGATGTGATAGATGGGTATATCGTAGATATTGAGCTCGTCCCTTTTTATAAAGAACAAGAGCAAATCCAGGGGGCCTTCAAAATTTTTAAGCTGAACTTTATACATAGTGGCAAATGGGTTGGGTAAAGATCGTAATTTGATCTCCCAAAAGGAAACAAAATTGACTATTTGATAATAGTTTTGCTTATTGAGTTTGTATATGCAATCTCTTATCGTATTTCATGGAATCGTTTCACAGCAAAACAAATACTTTTTCACGAAATCTCACTTCATTTTTCGACGAAAGGTTAGAACAATTCGGCCTGGCAACATCGTATGTGGAATTGATGATTCTGCTAAAACAAAGTGACGATTTTTCCCAAAAAGAACTGGCCCAATCTCTGTCTCTGGCCCCATCTACTATTACCCGTTTTATTGATAAGCTTGAAAAACAGGGATATGTAAAAAAAGAACGTAAAGGAAGGGAGGCATATGCAGGCCTTACTGAAAACGGCAGGAAAGTATCAGAGGAGATGGAATCTGTATATCAGTCGGCAGTCGAAGATCTGAAAGAGATTGTTGGTGATAAATTTGTGATTACTGTCGGTAAACTTTTGGATTTTGGTAACAGGGTACTAAAAGAAGATGCCAGTGAATAACGCGATCGTTCAAAATTTTTATGTCATATTTTTTGAACCACAAACCACAGACCTCCGGTTCCAGCCACAAAACATCCCATCCCAAGAGTCATCGATTCGAAAAAGATTTGTCCCATCCCAAAAAGCAGACCGATGATCGATATCGCACTTATCACCATATAAACAATTCCAGGCAACAGGGAATACGTTTCTTCACCGTGTGCCAGAAATCGTTTCCAGCCGGGGCCTCCGGGTTTTACCCGATCGAAAAATTTTTGGAGTGTCTCTTCATCATCCGGTTTCGTTAAAAACGTAGCTGCAATCCAGATAGTAGTTGCAAAGATTGTGGTGAAGATCATTTTTGCGGCAAAATCATCAAATCCGATGGCGGGAGCAAGAAAGCTTCCGATAGCGGCAGCAGTCATCGCAGCAATTTCGCTCCAGGCGTTGATGCGCCACCAAAACCATCGCAGCATGTACACCAGGCCGGTACCGGCACCGATCGACAATATCGCTTCCCAGCCTCCTCTCACCGTATCAAACAGGAGCGATACGATCACCGCTGAAACCATCATCAGCATTGTAGTCCATCGGGATACTTTTACATAATGTTTTTGAGCGGCTTCTTTGGATTCAAATTCTGATTCGGGTTTTAAGAAGGGTTTATAAAAATCATTCACAACGTACGATGCACCCCAATTCAGGTGCGTGGAAACAGTTGAAACAAAAGCGGCTAAAAATGCAACGGCAAGCAGACCCAGGAGCCCGGCGGGCAATAATTCCAGCATCAGCAGGGGATATCCGGTTTCAGGATCATCAAGCCCGGGATATACAACCATTGCTACCAGCGCCACTAATATCCACGGCCATGGACGAAGGGCGAAATGGGCAACATTAAAAAGGAGCGTTCCTCCTACTGCGTTTTTCTCATCCTTTGCAGAAAACATGCGCTGGGCTATATATCCGCCGCCACCCGGTTCAGAGCCGGGATACCAGGATGCCCACCACATCATGCCAACCCAAACAAGGGCGGTGGCAATGGCAATATCAGGGCTGTTGAGCGGATTAATAGACAGCATGGAATGACCCGCTCCAAAAAGATCCGTTATTTCAGCCTGGAGCTGATCCAGGCCGCCAACATGTGATACGGCATACCAGGCTAACAAAATTGAACCTCCCATGGCAATGATGAATTGGATGAAATCGGTGATGATTACTCCCCACAGGCCGGAAAAAGCGATATAAACTCCAATTAGTAGATACATGATTATTATCACTTCCCACTGCCCGGCGCCTGTTAATACTGTAAGTATCTTGGCCATTCCTACTGTAACCCATCCCAGGATGATACAGTTAATGGGAAACGCGAGATAGAGTGACCGAAACCCGCGCAGAATTCGCGCTGGTTTACCTGTGTAGCGGATGGAAATAAACTCAACATCGGTAATTACATCAGCCCGTTTCCAGAGTTTTGCATAGAGAAAGACCGTGATAAGACCGGAGAACATAAAGTTCCACCAGATCCAGTTTCCGGCAATTCCCTCACTTGCAACTATTCCTGTAACGGCAAGAGGGGTATCGGCTGCAAATGTTGTGGCCACCATAGAAATGCCGATCAGCCACCAGGGCAGATTTTTTCCCCCGGTGAAGTAATCTTCAAGATTTTCCTGCCCGCGCTTTTGAGCAAGATAGCCTACCCCCGCCATAAGGGCTATATAGGCGGCAATGACTGTATAATCGAGCCAGTTAAAAGGCATGGAGTGCTAACGTGGTTGAGATGAAAGCCCTGTGCGAGCTATTGTGAATGACAGATATTATATTGAAGAAAAATGCAACGTCTGAATATAGAAGTTGATAGGATGAATGCAAATTTGGAACCGCGTCTGTTTCAAAATTTAGTATCAGTTATGTTAATCCAAATAGCAATTAAGAGTTATCAAAATCAATGTCAGGTTAATGGCAATTAAAAAATACCATATTGGACTTACACAGTGGGGCCTGAAAGAATGGAAGGGCGTGTTTTATACTGATGATGCTTCTCAGGACCAATTTTTGCGGCAGTATGCAACAGTTTTTAACAGTGTTGAGGGAAATACTACATTCTATCGTGCACCTTCACAGAAAACTGTTTTAAGATGGGGAGATCAGGTACCGGACGGATTTAAATTTTGCTTTAAATTTCCCCAGGGAATTACCCACTATAAACGGTTAAAGGATGTGAATGATGAGGTGTTGGAATTTTTAGAACTATTTGAACCTATAAGAACCAAACTGGGGCCATTTCATATTCAACTGAGTTCACAGTTTTCATATAACGAGTTTAACAAACTTGAGGAATTGTGTGAATTATTGCCACCACACTACCACTATGCTGTAGAAGTTCGGCATAATGATTTTTTTGACAGGGGTAAACAGGAACGGCGATATTTTGAACTGCTAAAAGCTCATTCGATGGATCGTGTAACATTCGATACACGAAAACTTCATTCTATAAATGACGGAGATGAAAGTATAAAAAGAGCGCAAAAGAAAAAACCTAAAATGCCCGTACGATTTGATGCAAGTGCTGCGCGACCGTTTGTGCGTTATGTAGGATCGAATGATATACTTAACAATGAAACATATCTAAAAGAGTGGGCAATAATTACGGCGGACTGGATAAAAGATGGTCTTCATCCGTATATATTTATTCATTCACCTGATGTACTTCACTCTCCAGTAATAGCCCGCCATTTTCATAAACTATTATCGAAATTTGTTGAACTGGAGCCGATACCCGCTTCTCCAAAAAAAAGGCAGAACGAACAGTTGGGCCTTTTTTGACTATAAATAAAAAAGCCGCTCTGAAATAAATCAGAACGGCTTGAGGCGTATGTTTAAAAATTTAAAATATTTTACTGAATTACTTCATCAGTTATATGAACAAGCCCATTGCTTGCCTGTTTATCGGCTTCAGTAATATTGATTCCAAGAGCCGGTTCAGCATCTTCCGCTGTTACTTCACCCTGAAACAGATGGCCGATCAATACATTTTGGAGTCGGTCAGGGTCAGCTCGCAATTGATCGAGTTCTTCACCCATAGCTTCAAACGCTTCATCAGTAGGCGCTATAACTGTATATGGACCTTGATCAGAAATAGCATCATCTAAGTTAGCTTCAGCAAGGAGACTGGCAAAAACTGTGTGGTCATCACTTGAGTTTATAACCTCCATTATATCACCTTCCTGAGCATGTACGCTATTTACTGTGAACGCAAATGCAAAAAGAAGTGCAAATACAGAAAAGATTGAAGAATATTTCTTTAAAGATTTCATAATAAATAATTCAAATTAAGTTTTAGTTTTAACTGTACATGAGGTAGAAATATTGGATATCCTAATGATGCTTACTTTTTGTCATAAAATTTGTTCCCAAGAAATTCGAAAATTTATTCAGATCACAGATTTTGAAATCAATCATTTTTAAATAAATTATTTCGCTTTCCTTCTTTGGTAATATCTTACTGATAACGATACACAGAGGATTCTGCCCGCGCATTTACGAAGCACATATCAGTTTGAGAATTAGTGGATCGCTATGATAGCAGGGTGAATAATTTCCAAAAAATAAGTATATTAAAGGCTTATTAATTTTTGATAGAAAGATGAAAAACGCAGATACAGTACTTGTACCGGATCAGATCATAAAAGAAGCAAAAAAAAGACGAACTTTTGCAATTATATCGCATCCGGATGCGGGTAAAACCACATTAACAGAAAAGTTGCTTCTTTACGGCGGAGCTATCCATGAGGCAGGTTCGATTCGTCAGCGTAAAGCTTCGCGGCACGCTGCTTCAGACTGGATGTCGATTGAGAAGGAAAGGGGAATTTCCGTCACCTCGTCCGTGCTTCGTTTCGAAAAAGAGGGCATTCGTTATAATCTGCTGGATACTCCCGGCCACAAGGATTTTTCTGAGGATACACTCCGTACCCTTGTAGCTGCCGATTCTGGGTTGATGGTTATTGATGTTGCAAAAGGGGTTGAGGAACAGACAGAGAAGTTATTTGAGGTATGTAAACTACGCCAGGTACCGGTTATCACATTTGTGAACAAGTGTGATCGTCCAGGTATGGATCCCCTCGAGATTTTAAGTAATATTGAAAGTAAATTGGGTATTGAGGCAATTCCCGCAAGCTGGCCAATTGGTTATGGACAAAAATTTCAGGGAATATATGATCTGATTGGCAAAGAGATGCATCTATATATAAAAGAAAGCCACGGTGCAAAAAAGGCAACCACTGAGATTCACAGCCTTGAAAAAGGACTTGAAAAATGTACGCTTTCTGAGGCGGAGAAGGCGGATCTGGAAGAAGAGATTCTTTTAATCGAAGATATGTTTCATAATATGGATAAAGAGGCGTTTAATCTTGGAAAAGCATCGCCAGTATTTTTTGGGTCAGCTCTCCACAGTTTTGGACTGGACGTTTTCCTGAACTACTTTAAAGGTCTGGCCCCCGCCCCCCAGGAGTATGAAGATGAAACGGGCTCTCCCCGAAAACTTAATCAGCCCTTCAGCGGATTCATTT